>CAZPZP010000385.1:0-4840 GCA_964591025.1 uncultured Chthonomonadaceae bacterium | reverse complement strand
TCAATTCGAGTTGGTGCGTCTGAAAGACGCTTGTTTTTTCCAGACGGGGGTTGAACCCCCCGATGCGAGAGGTGAGATTATAAAAGAGATGTTTTTCGGTTGGGAGAATACCATGAGTGCCGCCACATTGACGCAAACCAAACTGTATACCGCCGACGATCTTCTCATGATGCCGGGAGATTGTCACTTCGAGCTGATGCGAGGAGAATTGATCGAGATGACCCCTTCACCGGGGGGAGAACACGGCTATACCACAATTTCCATTGGCACACGCGCCCAAGTTTTTGTTGAGGATAGTGGACTCGGTTATTGTTTTGCGGCAGAAACGGGATTTCAGATCGCGACCAATCCCGATGTTATTCTCGCGCCGGATTTTGCGTTTGTCGCCAAAGATCGCTTGCCCGATGACGTTCCAAAGAAACACGTTCCGCTCGCGCCTGATCTGGTGACGGAAACCCGTTCACCCAGCGATACCAAGCGCGAAGTCGCCACCAAAACTCTGTTCTGGCTTCAAACGGGCGTCAAAGAGGTGTGGATATTGGAACCAGCAGCACAAACCTTGACCGTGCATCGCACGAACGAACCGCTGCAAGTTTTGGGCGCAAATGACATTCTCGATGGCGGCACGATTTTGCCCGGATTCACCTTCACTCTCAGCCGCCTTTTCCGCTAAAACTTTTTCATGCAAACGCCCCGCACTCTTATACGGGGCGAACGGCAGCACTCCTATCGCAGAGAATTGGCATTATCGCTTATTGGCAACAGTGAGCATTTGCTGTGCTTGCTGCTTCATTTCGGCAGGAGGCTTGGGCATTGCCAGAATCGCCTTGAGGTCAGGAATCGCCTGCTTATTTTTGCCCGTCGAGAAGTAGCAGACCGCACTGCTGATGTGAGCATACGCTTTTTCGTAGGGCGTTTTGCTCGCTTTGGCGGCTTTCTGAAATAGCGGAATGGCTTTGTCGAACTGCTGCGCGGTCTGATACATATCACCAGCAGAATTATATGCCTTTGCCAAGTGTGCGCCCGCTTGCCCTGAACCGGCTTGTTCCAATTTCGCTAAGGTTGCGCCGGTGCGGTTTACGTCGTTTTTGCCCGCGTAAATCGCCGTCAGTTTCGCCAGCGTTGTGGCATCTGCTTTCCCGCTTGCGGCTTTCGCTTCGAGGGCGGGCAGTTCTTTGTGCGCCATCACAAACTTATTCATTTCGACAATAAATGGTTCCGGCGGAGCATAGCCGCCGATTTGCCCTGCCACACTGCCATCGGGTGCGATGAACATAATGGTCGGATAGCCTTGAACCTTATATTTCTTTGCCGCCTCAACTCCCTCTTTTTCGGCATTCACTTTGACCGCGACAACCTGAGTTGCCGCTTTGCCGACCCGCGCATCGGAATAAGTTTTTTCGTCTAAAACCTTGCACCAATGGCACCAGTCGGTATAGAAGTCTATCATCACCAATTTGTTGCTTTTTTTGGCTTCTGTCATCGCCGCGTCGAGCGACTTCGCCCAGACGACCTTTTCGGCAGCCTGTGCCGCCGTGAGGGTGAGCAAGAGACAGAGACCTGCCACTGCCCCAAATAACCGTTTAAATTTCATGAATACAAGCTCCTTTGGAGAAAAATCCTATTGCTATTGTGACGAAGGTTCGCATCAAGTGTCAAGCACACTGGAACAAAATCGCGTTCTGCGTGCTACGATCTGTTTATAATGAACACTTCCGAACCCAACACTCCGCCCCTGAGACTTCATACGATAGAAATTGCCTCGCCGTTTCTCGCGGCGTCCGGCACATTTGGCTGGGGCGACTCATTTCCTGAGATTGCACCGAAGCCCGGCGCGATCATCACGCCGACGCTGACCCTCGAACCACGCAATGGCAACCCGATGCCGCGTACTGTCGAGACGACTGCCGGACTGCTTCATGCCACAGGTTTGCCCAATCCCGGCTTGGAGCGATTTCTGAATGAAACCCTGCCCGCTCTCAATAATGTTGGCTGTCCTCTCTTCGTCAGTATTTATGGAGAGACGCCCGCCGTATGGCAAATGTTAGCGCAAGGGTTGAACGCGGCTGCTGGCATTGCGGCACTGGAACTGAATTTGCTTCCGGCGCAGATGCTTTTCAGCGAAACGGCACGAACGGGACACGATACGCAAACCCTGCAACAAAATGCCCTCGATACCATTTCGCTTGTCCGCACAATTTGGAGCGGGACGTTGATCGCCAAACTTCCTCCTTTCGGCTTGGGGATCGGGGCGTTTGCGCGACAAGCCGAACTGCGCGGAGCCGACGTTTTGGCACTGAATCAGGGATTTCCGGGCTATGCGGTCAAGGGCAGTTCCGGCGCGGCGCGGCTGGCAAACGACGTGGGAATTCTGTCTGGTCCGTGCATCAAGCCGCTCGCTCTGTATCAAGTCTATGAAGTGGCGCAGTCTGTTTCCTGCCCGATTATTGGCGGTGGCGGCGTCATGAATTTGGAAGATGCCCGCGAGTTTCTTGCTGCTGGAGCAACTGCGGTGAGTCTCGGTATCGCCACGCTAGTCCATCCCTCCGCGATTGCCAAACTCACGCAGGAATGGCAAGCCTCTCTCACGAATGTCATGGTATGAAACAGAACCGCAACTGAGGCGTCAAAACCAGAGGGGAAGGATTGGACAAAGTGAGTGGAGAGAAGTATCGCAGGAGGGCAGTGATGATCACACGGCGCGAGTGGTTGACAGGAATGGGCGGCATTCTCATGATGGGAGGCACAACTTTGGCGAACGGAGCCGTCACGACGAAACAGGTAAGTTATAAAGGCTGGGACGACTGCACACTGCTCACCAATAAAGTCGTCGAACTGATCTTCGTGCCGCAGATTGGGCGCATTATGCGGTATGGCTATGTCGGTGAAGCCAACCTTCTTTGGGAAAACGAGGCGTTGGCGGGCAAAACCACCGACCTCAAAGCAGTCAACGCCGATTGGCAGAACTATGGCGGCGACAAACTTTGGCCCGCGCCCCAAGCGGTCTGGGGCTGGCCTCCCGATCCTGTAATGGACAGCGGAGCGCATACCATCAAGACACTTTCGGGCAATCGCGTCCAAACAATGGGACAGAAAAGCCCCAAGCATAACCTTCGTTTCCGGCGCGAAATCACCTTAGACACGAAAGGAACCGGCGTGACCTTCGTGAATAGCGTATTCAATACCGGCGAAAAAGAGGCGGAATGGTCGGTTTGGGAAGTTGCTCAAGTTGTCTCGCCCAATGTCGTAATCATGCCACTGCATAAGGGCGGCAAGTTTCCCACAGGTTACTATACGTTCAAGGATGCCGACCCGGCAGAGGGCAAACTCAAGATTGTCGGCAATGAGGTTCGGGTCGAGCGCGACGCCAAGCGAAGCAGCAAAATCGGCAGTGACTCGCCGCTCGGCTGGATTGCGTCCGAGAAAAGCGGCACGCGCTTCGAGATCAGCCACAAGCCCGATCCCAAAGCAACCTATCCTGACGATGGCTGTCATCTCGAAATCTATACCAACCCCGATCCGCTTGCCTATGTCGAAATGGAATTATTGAGTCCGCTGGTGACGATTGCTCCGGGCGAACGCTATGCCCATATAACGCGGTGGAAACTCAGCAAGTGAGGGAACAGGGAACAGGACACTGCCTTTACTACTGCCTACTCCCTGCATTTAAGAATAGGAAAAAAATGAAGCGAGTGAATATCAGAATGGTTGGCGGGATGGCGTTGGCATTGGGGATGTTTGCGGTGGGAACGGTTCGGGGTGAGGACGCGCCGCCCGATCAGGTTGTGTTGACGGTCAACGGTGAGTCGGTGATGATGAGTGAGTTTTTTGACCGACTGCAACGGATGCGTGCCACCGATTTCATTGTTTCCACCAATCCATTCACTGTTCGAACCGAAAACTCCGGCTTGATGATGATGAATTCGCTCATCACTGAACGCCTCACGATTCAATGGGCGGTCAAAACCAATCAGATGCCGAAAGAAGAGGAGATCACGGCGGATTTCGAGCGGTTGAAGCAACAGCCCAATGTCACGCAAGTGTTGCAGTCGGGACAGGTGACGGAGAAATTGCTTCGCTATGATTTGCGCCTCCAAAAAGCCCGCTACAACATCGCTACGACGGGAATGTCCGCCGATGCGAAGGAGATAGAGACTTGGTATAAAGCCCATCTCGTCAATTTCTCGACGCCCGAAAAATGGGGTTTCAATGCCATTATGACAAGCAACAAGGCGAATGTGAGCAAAATCCAAAGTGCGTTCAAGGCGGGCAAAAGTTTCGAGGAATTGGCGAAACAGTATTCCGAAGAGACCCGCACCAAAGCTAACGGCGGTGATCTTGGCGTCATTGCCTCTACGGAACCCCGCATTCCCGAAGCCGTCCGCAACGTGGCAAAGACGATTAAACTCAATGAACCGTCTGCTCCGATTAAAACCGAGATTCCGGTATCGGCGGGCAAACCCGCTCAAACAATATGGTGGTTTGTGCGCGTAAAAAGCCGCGAGCCGGGAACAACGCGCCCCTTCGGTGACGTGAAGGATTTTGTGGAGAAGCAAGCGATTTTAGAGAAGGCAGGCGGTTTGCAGACGGCGGAAAAGAAAATCGCTGAGTTCCGCAAAACCGCCGCCATCAAAATTCTGCTGCCGCTCTATAAGGGGTTAGAGAATGCCGGAAGTTAACACAAGGCAATAAGATATTCTCTTGTCGTTTGCGAGGCATAGAAAGAAACTTCGTTTACCATCGCCGAGACTGATTGCTGCAATATTTCGCCGCTCCGAAAGAGCAAACTCATAGAGAAATCGCTTAAACTCCGTACATTCGCCAGCGCGGGGGTTTTAAA
>CAZPZP010000384.1:0-4843 GCA_964591025.1 uncultured Chthonomonadaceae bacterium | reverse complement strand
ACCGTGACTCTCTCATCTATCGGCGTTACAGTGACGCTTGCCGAAGTCTACCGCAGGGTCAAATTTGATACTGCTGATGACGGCATATTATAAGAGGTGAAGTAGAGTGCGGTAAGATTTTATTTATTGGCAGAAAGTATACAAAATTTTGTATACTTTTTGCTTTTTTTGTGTCAAAATATCAACGGTGGACAACTTTATGATTATCCGATGCTTCTAAATAGTCTTCCGACAATAAAAAAGACTTTTCCGACCTTGTCGGATAGCAATTTTTATTTGTCGGAGAAATATAAAGTTATATTGGAGAGATGTTTTTGTAAATCGGAAGAATATAAAAGCAAGCCGGACGGATATTTTTGTCTCTCGGAGAGATGTTTTGTCTAAAAATTTAGTGCCAAAGAACTATATTCAAGTAATTTTGACTTTTACCTATCATTGGAGTATTGCCAATGCAAATGTTATTGGCTCTCCTATTATTGTAGAGGGAAACTATACATTAGCCAATTTGCAGTCTAATCACGTATTATTGTCCGCAATTTTCCAAAAGATTATCGCTTTCCAAAATGAGATAAAAAACTATAGCACAAGTATACACATCCAAACCAAAACGTTGAAATTAAGAATGACGCAATTCAACCAAGCCGTGCGCGGACTATATCCCGCGTCAATTTATACAAAAAATTTGGCGACAATACCAAGTATACGAGATTCCGGCGACAAATGGAAAAGGGCGATGGACAAAACAGGGGCGATATGGGCAAGAATCAATACGGAGGCTGCGCCGTTTACGCTTTCGGGCTATACATTGGCGCAGTTTCAGGCGGAAGCGGGGGCGTTGCGGGCGACGACGGCGGCGTGGCAGGAGCGACAACGGGCGGCGCGGTTGGCAATAGAGGAGCGGGAGCAGCTTTGGAAGGCGATAGTGCCGCGTTTGGTGGCGTATCGGCGGATGGTTGCGGGGCGGTTCGAGGCAGGAAGTTGGGTCATATCGAGTCTGCCGAAGTTGTATTGAGGGGGCGGCAGGGCGCGACGAGGCGGGTGGGTCGCGGGCTGCCGCCCGTGGGGGTGTTCGACGGGCTATCCCTTGAGGAAGGCTGACCACGTATAATCTTGGGCGACTTCGGGCTGTTTTTGTGCGGTTTCGATGGCGAGATCGGCAATCGCGTTGATGAACCAATGGAAGTTATCCGCTCCGACGGAGTGATAATCGGCGTCGGGCGCGGGGTTGAGGAAGTCAATCGCATACGGGATGCCGTCCTGAACCGCGAACTCGACGGTGTTCATATCGTAGCCGAGCGCGTTGCAGATGGTCAGGCAGTCTTTCTCCAATCGCGCCTTCATTTCGGGGTCAATGGGCGGCGCGTCCAAAACATAACGCTCGGCTTGCGGGCGGCGCGGATCATACTGCATGATATGGACGTTTTTGCGCCCGACGACATAACAGCGATAATAGTCCTCGAACTCGACGGAGGTTTGCAGGGTCATGCAGAGGTCGCCGGTCTGGTTATAGTGATGAAAGAATTCGTCTATATTGTGGCATTTGTAGACGTGCTTCCAGCCGCCGCCGGAGTAGGGTTTGAGGAACGCAGGAAAGCCGATATAATCGAAAATCTCCTGCCAGTTCAGCGGATACATGAGGTTGCGAAGCGATTTGCTCGTGATGTCCGACGGGTGCTGGTTGTGCGGCAGAACCACGGTTTTGGGTATGGCGATGCCAAGTTTGGATGCGAGCGCGTAATTAAAGAACTTGTCGTCGGCAGTCCACCAAAATGGATTATTGATCACGGTGGTTCCGGTCAAAATGGCGTTTTTGAGAAAGGCGCGATAAAAGGGAACGTCCTGCGAGATACGATCAATGATGACGCGATAGCCGCACGGTTCCGCCATCATGACGCCGCCGACCTGCACGGGTTCGGCGGTGATGCCGTTGACATTCCTTTGGTTGATCGTTTCAATAAGGGTATAGGGAAAAGTATCTTCTCTTCCGAAAAGCACTCCGATTTTGTTCACGGTGTCCTCCTGAGTCTGCGTGAGTGGGTCAAACCGCAGGGATTATACCCGCCTGTCGCCCGATTTTCTCTCAAATCGGGCGAGACGCGCCAAACTCCACCGATTTTCCGGTAAAATCTGTCTCTATGTTGACGTTCATCCTCAAACGCATCGCGCTTTCCATTCCGACTCTCATTGCCATTTCGTTTCTGGTCTTTGTTGTGGCGCGTCTCGCCCCTTCCGATCCGGTTCAGATCATGGCGGGCGACAAGGCGTCGCCGGCGCAGGTCGAACGCATTCGCAAAGAGTACGGTCTCGATAAGCCTTTTTTAGTGCAGTATGTGAACTATGTGGGCAATATCGTCTTGCACGGCGATTTCGGCAAATCGTTCACTCGCGGGCAGCAGCCTGTGAGCGAGATGATACGAAGCGATTTTCCCGTGACGGCACGGCTTGCGCTTCAGGCACTGCTGTTCGCGCTCATACTCGGCATTCCGACTGGAATCTTCGCGGCACTCTATCATAATTCATGGTTTGATCGCGCCGCCATGTCCATCGTTGTCGCTCTCACTGCCTTGCCGAGTATCGTTCTGGGTCCTTTGCTTGTCGTGCTATTGGCATTGAAGTTCCCTATTTTCCCCGTGACTGGCTGGATGAATCCGCAGTCACAAGTCTTCATCGCGGGAATTCCGACGCCGATCTATTTGGACACCATTCTGCCGACGATCACACTCGGTTCGCGCTCTGCGGCGTTGATTGCGCGGTTTATGAGGTCGTCGCTGTTGGACGTTCTGCGGCAGGATTATCTGCGGACTGCCATCGCCAAAGGCTTGTCACGCTCAAGAGCGGTCATGCGCCATGCCCTCAAAAATTCGGTGCTGCCTGTCTTGACAGTTGTCGGTACAAACTTCGGGGCGTTGCTGTCGGGTTCGTTTGTTGTGGAAACACTCTTTGCGATTCCGGGCATCGGCTATGTCTCCATCGACTCCATCACCAAGCGCGATTATCCCGTCATTCAGGGTATGGCACTGCTGGTTGCGGCGGGTTATATCCTCGTCAATCTCGGCGTGGACGTGCTGTACGGTGTCATCGATCCGCGAGTGCGTTCTCAGGAGGCGGCATGAAGCAGGGAACAGGAGAAGAGGGGGAGAAAAGGGAACAAGACAATTCTCTGTCCAATCGCACAATGACCCAATTACCCAACGACCCAATTACCCAACGATCCAATGCCCCAACGAGTGGTTCGCCGCGTGCGGAGGCGTTGCGCCGACTGCGCCGCAATCCGGTGGCGATTGTGTGCGCGGTCTATATTTTTGTGCTGCTGTTTGTGGCGGTGTTCGCCAATTTCATTGCCCCCTACGATTACGATTTTCAGGACACAACCCGATATGCCAATCTGCCCGCTCCTCCCGATGCCCGGCACATTCTCGGCGTAGATCATTTGGGGCGCGACATTTTGAGTCGGCTGCTGTTCGGGGCGCGGATTTCGCTGAGTGTCTCTCTGGTTGTTGTCAGCCTTGAGATCGTGATCGGCGTCTCGCTCGGCTTGCTTGCGGGCTATCGCGGCGGGCGCACCGATATGGTCTTGATGCGCTTTACCGATGTAATGTTTGCGTTCCCCGATCTGCTGCTGGCGATTTTATTGTCTGCCGTCGTGCGCTCCGGTATTACGGCACTGCCGACGTGGGTCAGTTTCTTCACCCTGTTTTTTGCGCTCGGAGTCGTCGCATGGCCTGGAATGGCGCGTCTGGTGCGCGGTCAGTCACTACAGCTACGGAATCGGGAATTTGTCGAGGCGGCGCGTTCGCTCGGCGTCAAGGAATCGGTGATTCTGCGCCGTCATTTGCTGCCGAATATCTCCAGTCCGATCATTGTGCAAGTGACTCAAGATGTGGCGGGCATGATTCTTGCCGAAGCGACGCTTTCCTTCTTAGGATTAGGAGTTCCGCCGCCGTTTGCCAGTTGGGGACGCATGATCTTCGAGGCACTGCCGTACAAAGAAGTCAATCCAACGCTGTTGGTAATTCCGAGTTTGGTACTTGGCTTGACCGTCATGGCATTCAATTTCCTCGGTGATGCTCTGCGCGACGCCCTTGATCCCCGTTTGCGGCAGTAATTGTCAGTCTCAGCCTGAAAATTTAGGGAACAAGCGGACAAAGCCCTACCGTCTTACTGCCGACAGACAGCCCAACAGAAACATGAACCGTTTTGGGCAAGGGAGAATAAGATGGGAAGAGAACGCACAACAGCGAACAATAAAGAGACAATAGCCAAGTCCGAACCGTCCATTTCACAAGAAGAGCAAGACGACCTGCGCGGGCGAGGCTGGCACGGCAACCCGGAAGGTCACGCGGAAGCGGGGCGCAAGGGCGGGCAGACCGTATCGCAAAACCGCGCTCACATGGCGGCAATCGGACGCAGAGGCGGACAATCCGTCTCTCAAAATCGCGGTCATATGGCAGAAATCGGGCGCAAAGGCGGTCAATCTCGCGGCACGAAGCCTGAACAAGAGGCGGCAAGTAGTAATCACCGCGCAAATGGAACGTCGGGACGCAAAAGATTGCCTAAAACCGCAGAGTAATCTGGATTAAAGACGTTTGGAATTCAATGAACTTCTTGCATCCGTCGGGTACAAGAACGTACCCGACTCAAAAACAGACGTCCTACGGACGAAATCCCCTATTGAGAGTTATCGTTTCTTAATTTGGGAATTGCGAGTGCGAAGCACAGCACGGCGGAACGCCCTTATCGGAAGAATTTATTCCGCCGTGTAAAGCACGGCGGAATGCCCCAAGCAGGGAAATGAATTGTTGCTGTCCAAATCTCGTTGCTGAGATTTTGCCTCTTGTGCGGG
>CAZPZP010000383.1:0-4845 GCA_964591025.1 uncultured Chthonomonadaceae bacterium | reverse complement strand
CACTCGTCAGACCTGAGTTTTTTCGCGCTAAATTCGCGTGAATAGCCATTCAGCACTGGTTGAGAGTTTAGTAAGCAAAGACTTCTTCAATATGCTCTTACGGGCATGGCGGTTTTTGCACGAGTGTTGGGTTCCCCCCACGTTTGGGGCATAACGAAGGATTTCGATAAAGAAATGCCCCACAGTACGTGCTATTGCGCTCCCTCCGTGATGTTTGAAAGACCGAACTATACCCTTTGGGTGCGATGGGCCGAAAAACCCATTTTGGAGTTATGTTCTCACAAAGCGAACTAAGCGCTGGACATCTCCTCCATCTGCTTCCCGCAACGCCATGATGTATTCCCTGCGTGTCTCACTTGCCTCCACTAAAGAGCGTGATCCCCACGTAAAGCGCTGCTGTCCCGAGCGCAACAGCAGCAGATCGGCCGCAAGACGTGCATGGCGTCCGTTTCCATTGGGAAACGGATGAATAGAAACCAGTTCATGATGAAATCGTGCGGCAAGCTCATCCCAAGGAAAGACTTCATGTTCCACCTGATAGCGCGTATTTTGACACAACTGTTCCAGTTGCATCGAAATTTGCAGCCAGGACACGCCGATGTTGGTCTCTACGCGGCGAAACTCCCCTGCCCACTTCCAGGTGAGCTCGAACATTCGCTTGTGGAGTTTGCGAAGCGTCGTCATGAGCAGCACGTTGCGATTGTCGCCCCGAGCACGGAGTGCCCACTGCTCGGCAAGCAGAATATTCATTGCCTCAAATTCGTTGAGTTCGCCTTGGGTGGTCAGGCCAGGGATCAAGTCTGCGGCGGCATCCGGTTCAAGCGGTGTGGCTCCTTCGGGATACTCGAAGATCATGAAGCCTCTGCCCAAATATCGCGGATCAGGGTGCGGATCATCTCCTGTGCCAGCTCCTTCACCTCCGCTTCCCCGGCGTCCCCCCTTCCCTGCGCTTCCAGTGCCATGGTGTGTTCCACACGGCGGAGCAATGTTGCCGCACGCTGCAAGGCTTGCGTCTCCAAGGTAGATTCCAAAGAGGTGTTCGGTACAAAGGCATAGACCAACTCACAGTCCATCGCTAACGCAGCTTTTCGGAGGCTTCTCAGGGTAATGGCATCGTCTGCCTCGGTATGTTCCAACTTGGCGACGGTGGGTTGACTGACGCCCATCCGCGAGGCGAGTTGTGCGGCACTCATCCCCAGCGCGTTTCGGACCTCACGGATCCATCCTTTCGGCGGGCGTTTCAAGGTGCGAAGAAGCGGTGGCTTAAGCAGTGTGTCTAATTGGCGTCGGCGCAGAGTATTGCTGAAGATTCGCGGCATAATAGCCTCCAGTGCATAATCCATCTTTAAGATTATACCTTAGAAGCAATAATAAGACAATAATATTATAGATTGCAAGCAATAAAGCAGAGGAAGTTTTCTTTTTCTGTTTGTTATCAGCAAGCGGCGTTAGGATTAACTTGAATTAGTCCCCCTCTTTTGCTCAGCAACTTCGCGAAGAAATGTCTCGATGGCAGTTGCGGCACTACGACGGTTTATCAAATCGCGGGTGGGATGGCTGGGGTCGGTCAGGAAGCGAGCATAACTTTGCGGACAATCTTTGCGATGCCCCTCCACTGCATCATCAGAAGCAAACCGACGCCGGAGAATATCCAGCGTTTGTGCGAGCATTGGGTCTTCGGGCAGTCGGTTTTCGAGAGCGACAAATGCTTCGGCGACGGATGCTGGTCCGTCTTGATAGTTGAGAAGACTGTAGATGATGTCGTATGCATCTTTTTCTTCTATTCGATCTTCATACACTAATCCCTTCAACACCAAAAACGCGGCACCCCTATGTGTCAGAATAGAGTGAGACAAAAATCCGCACTCAAAAGAGTGTAGATTTGCTCAGGGCGAGAAAGTGATTAACTCATGTCTGACCTTTTTATCCGCACGTTGCCTGACCCGCAAGTCAACCAACGCGCCACTCGAAGTGTTGCCGTTGCATAAAGAAGTCTGTATCAATCGGGTCGAGCCACAGAAACCGGAAGACTGACCCGAAAAGTACATAACAACGATTTCAACTTTTTGTCTCAAAAGACTTGACACATTCCGGACATCGCGAGGATAACCCGACGCCTTTGCCACCACGAGCAAGCGCACAGGACGTTCCAGCACGTCAGCAAGAATGACTGAATTCCTCCCTCTCTCCGCTCTTCCGCTTTCATGCGATACAGAGTGAACGACGACCTCGGGTTGGGAGCGTAATGTCTGGACAAAGGTTTCGATAAGAGAACATTCAGATTTCATTTTCGTTAAAAACGTCTTTTTCGCTGTACAGTGAAAATACACCTTTTTTAGAAGTAAAAATACAAGTCTCTCTACGAATCCAAATTCTCCAAATGCAAAGATCAGTCAATGTCCGATAATTATTGTTCGCTTATTACTTTCCGATATCTTGTACCCCTATTGAAATTTCTACTGTCTTTCTGGTAATCTACAAAACCAGATTACCAGAAAACCATTTAGCCAGAAAGGAGGCTCCAGATGAAGATTGTCACAATCACTGGTTATAAGGGAGGAGTCGGCAAAAGCACGACAGCCATTCATCTTGCTACTTACTTTAGCGACAGAGGCAAAACGATTCTTGTCGATGGTGACCAAAACCGTACAGCTCTCACTTGGGCGGAACGGGGTTCTCTTCCTTTTTTCGTTGCTGATGAGAGACAAGCCGTCAAACACGTTGGAGGAGCTGATTATGTAGTCATTGATACCCCTGCCCGCCCCGAGACTGATGATCTCAAAGAACTTGCCAAGGGCTGCGACCTTCTTATTCTTCCAACCGCGCCAGACATCCTTAGCCTTCAACCAATGCTCGCTACGGCTCGTGCCCTTGAAGGAACCAATTACCGTGCGCTTCTTACCGTTGTTCCCCCCTATCCCAGCCGTGAGGGCGAATTGATGTGGAGTGATCTTCGTGAAGGAGGAATTCCCGTTTTTGAGACCATGATTAGGCGCACGGTAGGATTTCCCAAAGCAGCCTTAAACGGGATGCCAATTCGAGACCTCAACCATGCAAGTGCCGAAGCCGCTTGGCAGGATTACAAGGCACTGGGCGACGAAGTAATGGAGATACTCAAATGAGCAAATACGCCAATCTCATCAAAGAAGCCAGAAGTACAGAAAGCCAGCAAACCAGCAAACCAGAAACGCAGGAAGAACAGGTAAACCTTTCCGTCAAAGTACCCAAACGTCTTCGCCGCCACTGGGTTGCAGAAGCAAAACGCCATGACACTACGTTGACCGCCGCTATCGTAGAAGCCTTGAAAAGCCGTTTCGGTGAGCCTACATAAACTTACTGGTATTCTGGTAAACCAGAATACCAGATTAATTGAAGATTGCTATTTACGAGGGCACCTCTGCTCTTTTCGAGTTAAATAGCCTGCGTAGTTTGGGGAGACGAAGTGCGTAGTTTGGGGAGACGAAGTGCGTAGTTTGGGGAGACGCCGATTCCGGTAAAAGTGTGCTATCCTCTCTCAAATACAGGGTTTTTTGCCCGGTTTTTTTTTCTCTACAGTATTCTACATATATCTACACACACTCGACTCTCTATGAAAGCGCGTGTAGATTTGATGAAGAAAAGTAAAATCCATGAATGATCTTCTAAAACAAGTTCTACCTGAAACGGAAGTTGCTCCCCTTGACATTTTACGAGTGGACACAGCCCTTTCACGTTATCCGATTCATCAACTTGCCAAGAAGGGAACAATCAGCATCAACATTCGCAAGCAGGACGAAAAGGGAGCGACCACCCTTCTATGGGAAGTCACCTACAACAGCAAGTACGGGCAACCCGGTCCACTCGCGTATAAACTCGATACCCTGATCATCAATCGGCGGATCGACGAAGCAGGAAGACCTGTTCCCAAGTTGCTCAAGCTCGGCAGTCTCAGGGAAATTGCGGAAGAACTTGGACACAACCAATCCGGGGAAAATACAACGGGCATTAAAACGGCTCTGCGTCAAAATGCCAGTGCCTTCATCACTGCCAAAATTGCCTATCAGCTTGCGGAGAAAACAGTTGAGAAAACAGAGCGCACTTTGGAAGCCGATTTCACCCGCTACAGCATTGTGTTCACCGGGGAGCATCTTCCCGATGGAAGAAAAGCCGACTGCGTCTATCTTGTCCTCAATGACATCTACGCCGAGGTTCTCAACACGGCAAAACGGCGTCCGTTGGATTATGATTATCTCAGCAGCCTCGCTCCCGGTCCTCAGCGATTTTACGAAATCGTTTCGTATCAAATGCTGCCTGCCATTAAGTACAACCAACGGGCAAAACTGCCGTATTCCGAATTCTGTCTCTATTCGACCATGACGCGCTACGAGACTTTCGATCAGGTCAAAAAGCAGATGTACAAAATTCATCAGCCCCATATTGCGTCCGGATACATTGCTAAAGTTGAGTATGAAGCCACCGTTGATGAAAACGGTCGGCCTGACTGGAATATGTTTTACTTACCGGGAGATACCGCTAAGCGGCAGCAACTTGTTTTCGATTTTCATCTCCCTTACATTCGGCGTGAACGAGGAAAAACAACCCCACCAGCCAAGAAGCCTAAACTTTCTGCGACGTTGTCGGAGCCACCAATACTGCCGCTCCTTGCCATTGCCATCCCGGAAAACTTGCCGGGAACCGATCCAGCCACCTTGCTTGTCCGTCGCTTTTACAAACTACGTTACGGAGCCGAGCAGGAACCCACCGAGCGCGAAAGAGGGGAAGCCAGCGGCTACCTGACGGAAAGCGAAGCGTGGGCAACTCACCTCATTGAATTTGCTGCCAAAATGGGCAAAGAGGCAAACGGTT
>CAZPZP010000382.1:0-4855 GCA_964591025.1 uncultured Chthonomonadaceae bacterium | reverse complement strand
GAGATTTGGACAGCAACAATTCATTTCGTTGTCTCTGCATTGTTTGTGACAACTCCCCAATAACCTAACGACCGAATTCGATGGTGTCGAGCGGGGAAATCCATGAAGCGGAGGCGTCTCGATAGGCGTGCAAAACGGAAGGCGGATCACCGTCTTGTTCGATGACGCCTCGGCTCATCCAAATCACGCGGTTGGCGACACGCTCGACCACCGGCAAATCGTGCGTGACGAACAAAATGGTTCCGCCACGCTTCTGGAACCCGGCAATATACTGATAACACTTCGCCTGAAACGCTTCATCACCGACAGCAAGCACTTCGTCAACGAGCAGAATATCGGGGTTGGTGTGGATCGCGATTGCAAAGCCGAGTCGCAACTTCTGCCCATCGCTCCAGCCGCGCAACGGGTCGCCGACTTTCTGCTCGCCGAGTTCGGAAAATTCGACAATCGCCTTGATTTTGGAACGAATCTCTTTGCCGTGCAGCCCCATCACCGCGCCGTAAAACTCGATATTCTCAATGCCGGTGAGGTCAGAATGGAAGCCTGCACCAAGTTCAAGGAGTGTCGCCATGCGTGCCTTGCCGCCGTCTCGTCCGCTCAATGTTACGGTTCCCGACGTGATTTTGTAGACCCGTGCGAGAACGCTGAGGAGGGTAGACTTGCCAGAACCGTTGCGCCCAATGACGGCGACGGTCTGCCCATGCGGAACAGAAAAGGAGATGTCGTTGATCGCGGTAAAGATTTCGGGTGCGGTCTTGCCCGCTTTGCCGAGCAGGGTCTGCTTGAGCGATTTGAGGTTTCTGCGCCGAAACTCTTTCACCAAATGCACGACTTCGATTGCGTTTTCGCTCACTGTATCCTCACCGAAGAGATTTTGCTCATTCTACCCGACAAACCCTGTGCTTGGCGTCGGCAACAAAACGTGGTAACAGTTCAGGGTTGTTGTGGTAAACTGCCAAAACCGTCTTTTGCTCTTCTGCTTCGAGAGTGGAGCATACAGCCGCAAGGCGTTTTTGAGCGAAAATTCCAACAACCCGCAACAGTTACGAGGCTTGATGCCCCTTGTCACGAGCGCGGGAGAATACAGGAAAGAGCAGTGCCGCAATTACAGCGATAACGACAAGCAGTTAAATGAGGGTAAACGCTCGATTTGCGGGTCGCATGGAACACTCCTTCCTTGCTGGCGTTTGTCCGCCCTTGAGGGGTTATTCTTTGTCTTTCATGCGTCCAGTAATGAATTCGCCCTCGAAGACCATCGTATCGGACGGAACCAGTTTGGCGACGGCTCCTTCGAACTTGATTTGTCCCTCGACTTTGCCCTCAGCGCGAAGCAGAAAGCCGCTTGTGGGAAACAAATAGGCGATCTGTGTATAGGTCATTTGGGAGACGACGCGCCCCGAAGAACGCTTTTTCTCGGTAACCATTGCGCCTTTGGAGTCGGTGTACGCCTCGAATGGCAGGGTCAAAGTGTGCCTGACTTTGAGATACTCCTGCCCATCGAATTTCTCCACGCCGAGCAAGGTCACTGTGCCTTTGGGTTCGTCTGGTTGTTTGGCTTTGTCATCGGGTTTCTTGTCGCCCGACTTTTTCTCGGATGTGCTGCTGGCGTCTTTGGCATTGACTCGCGGATAATTGACCGACCACGAATCGCCGACCTTGACCGCTTTTTCCGGCAATGGCACGAAATGGAGTTGCAAAAACAGCCCCACGTCGTTTCCGCTAATGTCAGGCAGAGCGTCTTTGGTTTTAGGCTTGCTTTCGTCCTTCATTTTGAGGATATGAAGCAACGAGTCCATAGTGGCAACACGGGGCGTATCGTCCGCCTCTTTGGGCAGAATTTTGATGGCGTTCTCAGCATCCATCAGTCTGCCTTCCTCGAACAGATAGGCAACCAACGTTTCGCCGCCCGGTTTCGCCTCGCGCACCAAATAACGCAGCGTCGCGTTGATGCCGGAGGTCAAACCGAGTGCGCCCTGCTCTTTGCTACCCGGAAATTTCAGGATCAGGCTCTGCTGAGTATGGTAGCGCAGACTCTGCCCTTTCTCGAAACCCGACTTGAAGGTGAACAGGCGATTGTCTGCCGTCGTCTCTTTCGGTTTCTCGTCTTTGGGCGCGTCCTGCGCGGCAAGGCGATTGCCGCCCGTCGCCAGCATTCCCGTCAGAGCCAGCATTCCGAGCAGTGTCTGTTTTCCAGAAAAATTCATGGTTACTCCAAACCTCTCACAAAACCGTGCATTGGCTTTTGAGTGCGAAGCACGGCACGGCAACGCAACTGCCCCCAGCGGAGGAATTTATTCCACTATGCCTGACGGTGGAACGTTCTGCTATGCTGTGAAGGCACGACTGAGAGCCGGAACCGAACTGTGACTCTCCAATGCCTTCCGCAGCATTTTACGTCCCCGATGCAAGCGCGAACGCACAGTTTCCAGCGAACAGCGTAACGACAGCGCGATCTCCTCATACGACAGATTCTGCACGTCGCAGAGCAGGATTGCCGAACGGAACTCTTCGGGCAGCGTTTTTAGCGCGGAATCTACCGCGTCGCTAAATTCCGTCTGCTCCATCATCCATTCGGGATCGTGGGTGCTGTCCGGCAATTCCAATCCTAAAATATTGCCGTCGCCGCTCTCGATACAGCCTTCGATTGACAGGGCTTTTTTGTTCTTATATTTTCGCACATAATCAATGAATTGTGTATATGCGATTCGGTGCAGCCATGCACGAAATGGACGCGAAGGGTCATACGTATGGTACGCATTGTACGCACGCAGAAACGTATCCTGCGTCAAATCTTCCGCTTCGGCACGATTGTTGGTCAAACCGTAAAGAAAGCGGTACGCGCTCTGGTAGTGTTGCGCGATCAGTGTTTCGAAATCGGGGCGCACGGTATAGCCCGTTCCGCAAAGAGATGACATCATGGTTTTCGGTCCTCCAACCGAGTGTTCGATGACATCTGGTGCAGGAGAGAGAAACAAAAAAATCTCTCGGTCCTGCACCAGAAAAGTTCTGGTACATGACCGAGAGTCTCGCATTTCGCATTGATAGACCGGAGGCGTTTCCGCCTCGTCCTGACGATCTATCAAACCTCTGTACAGAGCAGGCTGCTACTCCCTCTCGCTATTCTTTTCTATCATACGGAGACTTTTTCGCGGCGCGTTCCCGAAAAGAAAAAATTTTAGAAAATCTTTTTTGCCCGCTTCATTCGTAGAGAAACATACCCGTTTTCGCCTTGACTTCACGAGGCAGCACAGGTAAAATGCGGCTCCCACTGGCGATAATTAGGAATGAAGACCGAATACGAATTTTTCAAGGACTGAGACCGAAGGAGAAAGAAGAATGACAACCGTGCTTGAACCCATTATGGAACACGAGGCTCCGTTTGTTTCCACTGCCTCGAATTTTGACCGATTGCGTGCGACTGATCCCGAAATTTACGAGGCGATTGTCGCCGAGACGCGCCGGCAAGCCGAAATTATCCGCCTGATTCCGTCCGAGAACTATACGACGGCTCCTGTGATGCAGGCGATGGCGAGCGTCTTGTGCAATAAATATTCTGAGGGTTATCCGAACAAACGCTATTATGAAGGCAACGAATGGATCGATGTCGTCGAAGATTTGGCACGAGAGCGTGCCAAAAAACTCTTTGGAGCCGACCATGCCAACGTACAGCCCTATTCCGGTTCGCCCGCCAATCTCGCTGTCTATTTCGCCCTGATGAAACCCGGCGATACCGTGATGGGGATGCACCTCCAGAGCGGTGGACACCTCACACATGGCTACGCCCTCAATTTCAGCGGCTCGTATTTTCGCGGCGTGCCGTATGGCTACCATGTCGAGCAGGGCGTCTGCGGTATGAATCCCGAAACCAACCTGCTCGACTATGACGCCATTCTCGAAATCGCCAAACGCGAACGTCCCAAAGTGATTTATGCCGGCGGAACCGCCTATCCGCGCCAGTGGGATTTCGCCAAATTCCGTGAGATTGCCGATGAAGTGGACGCCTATCTTGTCGCCGATATTGCCCATATCAACGGACTGATTGTCGGCGGTGTCCATCCCGATCCTGTTCCCTATGCCGATGTCGTTTCGTCCACCTCGCACAAAGCGATTCGCGGTCCACGCGGCGGCTTCATTCTATGCAAAGACCGCATGATGAAAGCCAATCCCGAAGAGCGGCTAATAGACAAAATTGATAAGGCGATTATTCCCGGTTTGCAGGGCGGACCACACAATAATACCATTGCCGCACTCGCCGTCTGCTTCAAGGAGGCGATGACCGAGGAATTCCGGCAATATGCGCGGCAGATCGTCACGAATGCAAAGGCACTGGCACAGGCTCTGCTCGAACGGGACTTTATACTGGTCACGGGCGGCACAGACAACCATCTGATTCTGATCGACATGATGAAGTCGCGTAAGATTCCCGGCAAACCCTATGCGCGAGCGTTGTATGAGGCGGGACTGGAAACCAACTTCAACGCCGTTCCGAACGATCCGCGCAAGCCGTTTTCGCCGTCCGGTCTGCGGATCGGAACCCCTGCTACCACGACACGCGGCATGAAGGAGCCAGAGATGGTGCAGATTGCCGAGTGGATGAGGCGGGTTGCCGATGCGGGGCGCAAAGAGGGCAAGGACTATATTTTCGACGAAACGGTCTTGCGCCATATTCGCGGCGAAGTGCGCGACCTCTGCACAAGTGGCAAATTCCCCGTTCCGGGCATTGACATCTAAATTGCCATGCTCCTTCTGAGAGAACGCTTTCGCGTTCTCTCTTGATCTTTTAGCCTATGACGTATACAATAGACCTCTTGCAAGGGTCGGGTACAAGAACGTACCCGACTCAAAAACAGCCGTC
>CAZPZP010000381.1:0-4857 GCA_964591025.1 uncultured Chthonomonadaceae bacterium | reverse complement strand
TGTGACAGGGCGCGGCGTGATCGGCAATCCGAAATGCTCCTCGACCTCATTCAAGCCGACAATGAACTCATCTACGACATCCCGCTCGAACGCCGCCTTGATATGAGGATACGACTCGTGTGCGCCCAAATTCATCAGGCAGACAATAAAATCGGCATATGGCGTTGTGTCGTCTGCGTCGAACTCCTCTTCTCCTCTGTTTTCATTATCGTATGCGAGACAGCGTTCCAACAGGGCGATTGTTGCGGCACGGGTTGGCGGCTGTTTTTCGGCGATCTCGACAAGGGCATCTGCCGCCCCGATACGCAGGTCGGGATTGGCATCGGTATTTTCGAGGGTGCGTGTCAGCGGTTCTATCGCCTTTGCCCCGACGATGCTATAGAAAATCGGCATCTCTTCGCGCAGCCAGTCGTCTTCCGTACTCAACAGCGGCAGCAACGGTTCGATAGCGGTCTGTGCCGCCTCGCCCATCTGCTCCAAAACCCGCACGGCATGAACCCGCGTCCAGCCGCGTGGATCGTCCTCGTCCTTGTCGGCATACTGAGTATACGACTCGTCCAACGCGATTGCGACGAGCGTTTCAACGTCCAATTTGTGATCGCGCAGTGCGCGGGCGATCTGCGTATAAAGGGCTTCCGGCTCCGCATCCCCGATCTCCATTAGGCGGCGCAATGGCGCGTCGAATTGATGCTTTGGCAAATCGGGAATGCGGAGAGGGGCTTTTTTGAGCGTACGGCGTGACATGACGGTTTCCTTCAGCGTAATAAATCTTGTGCTATCATTATACCGAATCTCGCAGAAAGGCGATCCCATGAAGAAGTCTGCCGTTCGTAACCCGAACAACCTGCCGACTAAAATCTGCCCGACGTGCAACCGACCATTCACTTGGCGCAAAAAATGGGAACGCAACTGGGAATCGGTACGTTATTGCTCCGAGAGGTGCCGCCAATTGCCCAATCATCAGGATTTCGAGGAATTATGACGGGAGTACCCGAATATAAAGGCGAAACCAGAGGCTGCCGCAGGAAGGGGAAACAGCGTCATGACGGATTCCGTTTCGTCTGTTGAAAGTGGAGAGAGCAGCGACGAAAACTGCGTGGTGATTTTGGCTCCCTCTGGTCAAGACGCTCCGCTGATCGGCGAAATGCTCGACAATATCAAGACCGAGACGCGGCGTGTCTTTGCTTTAGACGAATTTGTCCGTCAATTGCCGGGGTGTGCCGCTGGCATATTGACCATTGAAGCGTTGAACGCGACAAATCTGCCTGTATTGCAGGCGGGTTTGCAGGATCAGCCGCTATGGTCGGATACGCCTCTGATCCTGCTGACGGGACACCTCGATCCTGCCGCCCACCGCCTTCTTGCAGAGAGTTTGGGCAACATCACGATTGTTCAACGCCCATTGGAATCCGCCTCGCTTCTGACCATTATCCAAACTGCCGTTCGCGCCCGTCAAAAGCAATATCAGGTGCGAGCATTGATTGACGAATTAGAAGGCAATAAGCGAAATTTAGACCTCGCCATCAACGGCGCACAACTCGGTACTTTCTACTGCAACTTCCCATTCGATAAAATCATTTGGAATGACACCTGCAAAACGCAATTTTTTGTACCGCATGATGCCGAAGTCAATTTCGCTCTCTTCTATTCCCTGCTGCATCCCGATGACCGCGAAGCGACCCGGCAGGCAATCGAAAAGTGCGTCAATGATCATGTTCAGTACAATGTTGAATATCGTGTCGTTTCTCCGAGCGGGCAAATTCGCTGGATCAACGCCATTGGACGCACCTACTATGATACTCAGGGCAGCCCTTTTCGTTTCGACGGAATCACCGTTGACATTACCGAAAAGAAAAGCCGCGAACGTGCATTGAATTTTTTGGTGGAACTCAACGATGCGACGCGCACTCTTCATGAACCAGTTGAGATCATGACAACGACAACGCGAATGCTGGGCAAGCATTTGGGCGTCTCGCGCTGTGCTTACGCACCGATGGAAGCCGACGAGAATCACTTTACGATTTATGAGGATTATACCGATGGATTGGTGAGCAGTGCCGGTCATTACACTCTGGCAACGCTTGGCAGGCGGGCAGAGGAGAAATTGCGTGCCGGTCAGGTCCTGATCATTCGGGATCGCGCCGCCGAAGCGACCCCGGACGACGCTCTCGCCGCGTTCAAGATGATTCAGATTCAGGCGATCATCTGCACCGCATTGCTCAAAGACGGCAAACTTGTGGCACTGATGGCAGTCCATCAAAAGGAGCCGCGCCGGTGGACAGACGACGAAATTCAACTGGTCGAAATGGTCTCGGAGCGTTCTTGGGCGATCATCGAGCGGGCGAAAGCGCACACGCAGTTGGAGGCACACGCCGCCGAAATTTCCGCCCTCAATGACCGGCTTCAACGCTCGATGACCGAAACCCATCACCGCGTCAAGAACAATCTCCAAGTGATCGCCGCTATGATCGAGATGCAGACTCAAGAGTATGAAGCGGCAAATGCCGTTCCATTAGAGCAGTATCGCCAGCTCAAAGCACACGTTCACACGCTGGCAATCGTCCATGAACTGCTGACAAAAAATATCAAAGAGGACGAAAACACACAGCGCGTCTCCATTAAAGCGGTTTTGGAACAAATCTTGCCGATGCTACAATCTACGGCTTGGAACCAATCCATTGACTACTTCGTAGGAGAAGCACATTTAAGCCCAAAACAGTGCATTGCGCTCTCTTTGATACTCAACGAATTGGTATCCAATGCACTGAAGCACGGCGACAAAAAAGCCCGTGTTGTATTCCGTGCCGATGAGACCCATGCCGTTTTAGAAATTCACGATGACGGCAAAGGATTCGCGCCAAATTTCGACCCGATTCAGGCGGCGAATACCGGCTTGGAGTTGGTGGAAAGTCTGGTACGCACCGATTTAAGAGGTAAATCGCACTATGAAACCCAGAGTGCGGGCGGCGGCAAAGTGACTATTACTTTTGCTCTCCCGCTTTCCGATAATTAACCGAGACGCGGACATAAATCAAATTAACCCGATGAGAAGTGGAGGAATTTATTCTGCCGCCGCCTCATCTCAGGAATTATGTCAATGTCTCAATAGAATCCAATTTTTCGAGGTCAAGACACTTTGATAGTTCCCCATTATGATGCATCGCAAATGTCCTATATCATTTCGCCGCTGCAATCGCCCTTGTTACAAAATGATGCTCAAACCGTTCCGATGGATTTGACCGGCAAGCGCGTTGTCGTTGTCGAAGATGAAGGCATTACCCAGTTACAAATCCGCAAAATGCTGCGCCGTCAAGGTCTGGAGGTTGTGGGCGACGCCGCCAACGGCAAAGACGCAATTCAGGTTGTTTTGGAGACGCGCCCCGATATCGTCCTGATGGACATCCGAATGCCGATCATGGACGGTTTGGAGGCGTCGCGGCAGATTTTGGCAGAGTATCAGGTCTGTATCGTGATGCTGACCGCGTTTTCCGAAAAGGAATATCAAAAGAAGGCGCAGGAGATCGGGACGTGCGGATATGTGATCAAGCCGATTACTTCCGAAACGCTCATGCCTCAGATAGAAGCCGCGTATCGCAAGCATCACTCTATGTGATCAAGTGAAATGCGTGATATTGCCGCTCGAAGCGTCTCGTTTTCGCGTGCGGCAGGACATTTCAGGCGGAGGTTTTCCAACCTCCGACAAGGGGTAATATCGTGCTGAGAGCGGAAGTGGTTTCTGTTGGAACAGAACTTTTGTTAGGGCAAACTGTAGATACCAATGCGGCATATCTGGCGAAAGTGTTGTCGGAGCAAGGAATCGCAGTGTATCGTCGCACAACAGTTGGCGACAACATGGAGCGGCTTTTGGCGGCGTTGACCAGTGCATTGGACAACGCCGATATTGTGTTTACCGTAGGCGGTTTGGGTCCCACGATGGACGACATCACGCGGGACGGTTTGGCGACGGCGATGGGCGATACGCTTGTGCGTGATGAAGCGGTTGCCGAAAAATTACGAGCGTTTTTTGCACGACGCGGCGTTCCGCTCTTAGAAAGCAATTTGCGTCAGGCGATGGTTCCGGTGCATGGTCGCGCCATTGACAATCCCAACGGCACTGCTCCCGGCGTGCTGTTCGAGAAGGACGGCAAGGCGGCAATCGCTCTGCCGGGACCGCCCAACGAATTTATTCCGATGGTGGACAATCATGTTGTCCCGTATCTACAGCAAAAAACGGGGCGCGTGGGAACCATTCGCTCCTTGACTCTGCGCGTGGCAGGGATCGGTGAGAGTGCCGCCGAGGATTTGGTCAAGGATTTGATGCAGGACGCGAACCCGACGGTTGCGCCCTACGCCAAAATCGGCGAGGTGCATCTGCGGGTCACTGCGAAAGCCGATACCGCCGAAGAGGCAGACGCTCTGATTGCCGTGCGTGCGGCGTTGGTGCGCGAACGTCTCGGTGACGCGATTTACGGCATCAACGATGATCCCATCGAAAAGGCAGTCGTCACGCTCCTGACGGCAAAAGGGCAGACTGTCGCCACAGCCGAATCGTGTACAGGCGGTTTGGTGGCACAGCGCATCACCGATATTGCCGGAAGCTCGGCGATTTTTCTTGGCGGTGTGGTCGCCTATTCCAACGCCGCGAAAACCGATCTGGTCGGCGTCCCTGCGGAGTTGATCGCTGCAGTGGGTGCGGTCAGTTCTGAGGTCGCGCAAGCGTTGGCGGAAGGGGCGCGAAACCGCTTCGGCACAACCTACGGCATCGGTGTTACCGGCGTTGCGGGTCCCGATGGCGGCACACCGGAGAAGCCTGTCGGAACCGTTTGGATCGCCGTCGCCTATCCAGGCGGCTGTGAC
>CAZPZP010000380.1:0-4864 GCA_964591025.1 uncultured Chthonomonadaceae bacterium | reverse complement strand
TAAAATGCCCGCACACCCGGCAAAATCTCAGCAACGAGATTTGGACAGTAACAATAAATTCCTCGTACAGGTCTCGTTCTGCCGTGCCGTGCTTTGCACTCAAATTCCAATGTAGAGGCAAAGACTCGCAAGGGGGATTTCGTCCGCAGGACGCCTGTTTTTGAGTCGGGTACGTTTTTGTACCCGACTCTTGCAAGAAGTCTAATGGAATTTAGATGCGCTTGCCCTGCGAACAATAACGAGATGAAGCCCCTTCGAGTAAGGGTGTGCTATAATAGGACGACGTTTCCGAAGAGCGGAAACGTCGTCTTTATATTTGGTGGAAACAAAACTGTTCTCGTTCGCCGTATTTGCCTTTAGATTTCACTCGAAATTTCGATATATTCCAACATTCGGATCATTCCGAAGGAGAGAAGTCGCATTGAAGAGCCGTTTTATTGCGCGTGTGTCGTTGGTGAGCAGCGCGGCACTCAGCCTTGTTCTGTTGACAGGCTGCCAGAACCAAAAAGTCCTCGCCCGTGTCAAAAATCAACCGATTACCGAAGAGCAGATCGCCAATCGGGCGATGCGCCTGACCTCTCAAGACCTTACCGATCTGCCGCAGTTAGATGCGGGAGGCGCAGCCCTTCTCAGCACGATTCGCGAAATGCTGTCGGATATGTACTGCGCTGAAAAGGGGTATCAGCCGTCCAATGAAGAAGTGGACAAAATGGTGACCTATATTCAGCGGCGTAATCCAGGTTTGGATGCGGCGATTAAAGCGGGTAAAGCCGATAGAGAAGATATCAAGCGCGAACAGCGTTTCTTGATGCAGGAAGTGGCAATTGGAACCGACGGGGCGCAAGTGACGCCAGAGGAACTCAAAAAAGAGTACGAGGAAGCCAAAACCTCCCTGACAGTTCCCAAAATCTATACCATGCGATTGCTGCCCGTGCCGAGCGCGGATGCTGGAACACAGGTCTTGCCTGAACTGAAAAGTTCGGGTGACTTCAAAGCCGCCGCGACTAAACTCGGTATGCAGCCGCAGCGGGTGGCGGCTATGGGGCAGGAAGCCTATCTTTCTCCTGACCTCTTTGAAGCAGAAAGCGTGAAGGAACTTGACGCCCTAACCGCCGGAAAATTCACAGAAAAACCGCTGACCTTGAAATTCAAGCCGAGTGCTTCTAACCCACAGGGCGGGCAGTCAGCGATTGTAGTAGGGCAGATGGTTGCAGTCATGCCGGAGTATACGCCGACACTCGACGAGGTCAATTTCGTCATCAAGCAGCGTGTTTTGGCGAAGAAATTCCCACAGTTCGAGCAGCACAAAAATCAGGTAATTGCCGAGTTTACGAGCAAAGTTGATATTCAAATCAATGCGAAACGCTATGAGCCGCTGTTGGAGGTTTTCCGAATGCAAGCCCAAATCAATGCCGCACCGCCCGCAGGAACACCGATGACGACGGCTCCCGGCGGAATCGCGCCCGATGCCTCTGCACCGCCTCAAGGCGGCACGGGAACGCCTCCGCCAACCGCACCGACAGGAACAGGCGGCATCACGCCCCCGCCGAATGCCGGGAAGTAAGGGACGATTGTCGTTTGGGTCATTAGGTGATTGGGGCGTTGGGGCGTTAGGTCATTGGGCAATGCAGACACGGCAAAATGAATTGCTCGTGCAAAAAGTGTTCGCGCCATAAGAGACGGCGGAATAAATTCCTCCGCTGGGAGTGCCTTCGCGCCGTGCGTCCTTCGGAGGCTTCAAGGGGAATGTGTTGGCTGGGATTCTTACGCTAATCGGGTTGGGCGCGGGAGACGCCGAGACACTTTCGCGGGGCGCGGAACGCGCCCTGCGCGAACATTCAGGGCGACTGATTTTGCGAACAGCGCGGCATCCCGTTGTCGCAACATTGCAGGAATGGAATATCGCGTTCGAATCGCTCGATGCGCTCTATGAGGCGGCTTCGGATTTTGTCTCGCTCTATGTGCAGATCGCCGATACGGTGATGGCGCGGGCGCGAAACGGTGCAATAGCGTTTGCGGTTCCGGGACACCCGCTGTTTGCAGAAGATTCGGTTCAGCATCTCCTTGTACAGACCAATACCGAACAAATTCCTGTCAAAATCGTGACTTCCGGGAGTTTTGTGGAGGCGAGTTTGGCGGCGGTTCGGGCTTCTCTTGGCGACGGCTGCGATGTGCGAGATGCATTGATGCTCCCTCTCGAAGATACAATTTCAATCGAGGGAAGCCGTACTGTGGGGCGTCCTGATGTTTCGCGTGCGTTGCTGCTCTATCAGGTGTTCGACAAGGCATCGGCGAGTCATACCAAACTTGCCCTGATGCGCGATTATCCCGACGATTTCGGAATTGCGGTCATTCAATGGGCGGGCGTCGCAGAAAAAGAATCGGTCACTTGGCTGCCGCTGTATCGGTTGGATCGCTGCGAAGTTGACCATCTCACGACGGTTTATGTTCCTCCTCTCCCCTCTTCTTTGCGCCGTTCCGATTTATCAACACTGGCGGGATTGATGGCGAAACTCCGCGCCCCCGACGGCTGCCCATGGGACAGAGAGCAGACCCATGATACGCTCCGCAAGTACTTCATCGAAGAGACTTATGAGGTTATCGAGGCGATTGAATCCGGCGATCCCGATTGGCTCAGTGAGGAATTGGGCGATTCACTGTTACAGGTGGTTTTTCACGCGCAATTAGCCACAGAAGAGGGCGATTTCACGCTTGACGATGTGATCGAGAAAATCGTGACAAAGCTGGTGCGCCGCCATCCGCACGTTTTCGGCGAAGTCAATGTTGCGGACAGTGCGGAAGTTCTCCGCAATTGGGAAGCGATTAAGCGAACCGAAAAATCGGAGAACGTCGTTGATAAGCGCGAGTCGCTGTTAGATGGCGTGCCGCAGAGTTTGCCCGCGTTGATGCGAGCAATGGAGATCAGTAAGCGGGCGGTCAAGGTCGGGTTCGAGTGGGATTCTTTTGGTGATGTGCTGGCGAAGTTCGATGAAGAAGCCGCCGAGCTGAAAGTGGAATTGACGAACGATTCCGGCAAAGACAAAATCGCGTCCGAGCTTGGTGACTTGCTGTTTACAATCGTTCAGATCGCTCGCTGGCAGAAGATCGATCCCGAAGATGCCCTGCGCCAAATGCTGAAACGGTTTACAGCACGGTTCCAGCACATCGAACGCCGTGCGGCAGAGCAAAACCGCGCCTTAACCGATATGACGCTCGCTGAAATGGATGCGCTCTGGGATGAGGCGAAGAGGCAAGAAGAGGAGAGTAGGGAATAGGAGAATCCATAGAACCACGGAGAACCACGGGGAACACAGGGACAATTCAACAATCTTTCTTTAGGACTCGTTCATGAATTGTTTTCGTGTCTTTTTCGTGTTCTTTCGTGGATTCAGAGTGTTTTTGGCTCCTTTTCTCCTTTTCTCCTTTTCTTCAACAAGGGGGCAGAATGTCACTGGAAGGCAAGCAGATTCTATTGGGGGTGACGGGCAGTATCGCCGCGTATAAAGCCGCCGATCTGTGCAGTCAACTCGGCAAATTAGGTGCAGATATTCACGTTGTCTTGACTTCTGCCGCCGCGCAGTTTGTCGGAGCCGCCACGTTCCGCGCCCTGACCCGCAACCCCGTCCTGCAAGATGTATTCGATGAGCCGCACGCCAAGCGCATCGCCCATATAGACCTCGCGCAATCCGCCGATTTGGTTTTGGTTGCCCCTGCGAGTGCCGATATTCTGGCGAAAATGGCGCACGGTTTCGCCGACGATATGCTCTCGACGTGTGTGTTGGCTACTCCCTCTTCGACGCCCGTTCTTATTGCCCCTGCCATGAATACCGTGATGTGGAATCATGCCGCCACTCAGCACAATCTGACCACTCTCGAACGCCGAGCAGGAGTCAAAATCGTTCAGCCGGGCTATGGCGTTCTGGCGTGTCAGGATGTGGGCGTGGGCAAGCTCGCCGATGTCTTGGAGATTGTTCGCGCCGTAACCAATGTACTCTTGCCGGAGAAAAATTTGACAGACAAGCGTATTCTCATTACGGCGGGAGCGACTCGCGAACCGCTCGATCCTGTGCGCTTTCTGACCAATCGCTCTAGTGGCAAAATGGGCTATGCCATTGCCGCCGAAGCCGCGCAGCGGGGCGCACACGTTACACTGGTGACGGGAGCGACATCGCTCGAACCGCCGCCCGACGTTGTCCATTTTCTGAAAGTGGAAACCGCTCGCGAAATGCTGGCAGCTTGTGAGCCGCATTTCGACCAATGCGATGTGTTTATTGCCGCCGCCGCTGTTGCCGACTATGCCCCTGAAACCATCGAATCGCAGAAAATCAAAAAAGGCGAGGACGATACGCTCACCCTGCGCCTGATCAAAAACCCCGATATTCTTGCCACGCTCGCCGCCCGCAAACAGCCGCATCAAACCGTGATCGGATTTGCCGCCGAAACTCAAGATTTACTCGCCAACGCCAAGAAGAAACTGCACGCCAAAAACCTCGATATGATTGTCGCCAACGATGTCGCACGCCCCGATTCCGGCTTCGACAGCGAGATGAATCAAGTGACGTTTCTGTTCCGAGACGGACGCATCAGATCGTATGCACTGATGTCGAAGCGGATGGTTGCGGCGAATCTTTTGGATACGCTGAAACAACAAGAGGACGGATAAGAGGGATTAGACCTCTTGCAAGAGTCGGGTACAAGAACGTACCCGCCTGAAAAACAGACGTCCTGCGGACGAACCCGCAGGAAGTCTCTACCTCTGCATTGGGATTCGAGTGCGAAGCACGGCACGGCGGAACGAGACTTGCACGAGAAATTCATTGTTACTGTCCAAATCTCGTTGCTGCTCTTAACCGGGGGTTTTAAA
>CAZPZP010000379.1:0-4868 GCA_964591025.1 uncultured Chthonomonadaceae bacterium | reverse complement strand
TAAGTGAGAGGAAACCGATGAAAAATTCCCCTTTTATCTTGAGTCTCGTTGGTCTGTCTCTCATGAGTCTGAGTACGCCCCGAAGCGTTCATGCTCAAAGTACGGAGAGTGCCGAAATACGCAGCACGCCGATCAAATTGAATACAGAAGGCGCGACGCTGTACTCGGCACTGAAAACGCTGTTCGGACAAGCGAAAGCCGACTTTACCATTACAAACTCTCTGAAAACGCTTCACGTTACTGTACAAATCAATCAGCCGTTTCGGATTGCCCTCGGCAGTGTCCTCAAAGCAACAGGACAGCCAATTGATTATACTGTCGAGAACGGCGTCTATCACATCGCGAGAGCAAACAGCAATGCGCCAGACATTATTGCCGAATCGCCTGTTGAAGAGATGCTACTACCGCCGACGCCCAGAGTGCAAATGCGCGTCCTGCGGGTTCGCAACGGCAGCGGGTTAGAGATCGCGGCACTGCTTGGAGCCAACTTTGTTCCGTGGATTGCCAGTTTCTATCCGCCGTATGTCCAAACCAATCCGTTCGCCCAAACGATGTTCGGGGGCGCAGGCTTTGGCGGCGGGGGACTCGGCAATGGAGGTTTCGGCGGAATGGGGAATAATAGCGGGGGCGGCGCGGCGATGGGCTTGGCGAACGGTTTCAGCGGCATCTATGCCCTGCCGGGTTTGGGACTCGGCTTGTTCGGCGGCAGTCTCGACCAAGGCAGCGGTGACAATAATGGAAATGGCGGTCGGTAATCGACTCAATACGGAATGAGGCGGGCGATAAGATAGGGATCGGTCAGTGTTATGGGGAACGCGGCAGAAAGGCGAATTGCGTCTGCCTCAAAGCCTGAACGCGAAATCAGTGCCGCGTGCGCGGCGTTGATCTCGCGCCGAAATGCTTCCAATTCTTCGACATCGGCAACGGCGGCGGGACGGTTTTCCGTCAGAATCCAGAGGGCTTCAAGCGTTCCATCAGGACGGCGACACACAAATTCGCCGTCCCGATTTCCTTTTTCAAAGTTGCCGTCGGTTCCTGCGAACGCAGCGCAGACCGATTCGACAAAGGCAGTTGGCTCCGAAGCAAAAAGCCGGTCTGCCTCCGATTGAATGGCGCGTTCGCGTTCATGGCGGGCTTGAGTTTCGGCTTCGCGCTGTTGTTTGTTAGCGTCCTGCGCTTTGCTCTCGGCATCACGGCGGCGCATTTCTGCATTGGCTTGAATTTGATATTGGATGTCGCGGCGTGCTTTGAGGTCTTCATCACGTTCCCGGCGGGCTTCTCTCTTCTCACGGCGTTGAATTTCGGCTTGTTCGGCGCGGCGCACGGCTTGGATGTGCCGCAAAAATGCTGCTCCCTCCGACAATAGCCCGATGCCTCCCACCAAAACCGCAACACCACCCACCACTTGCAGCAATGGCGGCAGTTTGACGATGGCGACGCTGCCCAAAAGCAACGCCGCACAATAGCCCACCTGCCGCCTCAAACGCACATTTTGTGAAGAAATTGACATTTCGTCTGTATTTAGAAAACTCGGAGTTGCACTAGAAATCCGTTGGTGTTTATGCCGCCGATTTCTCCCTGAGCGCGAAATCCTGCTGTGATCGCAATGTTGTTATTGAGGGCATATTCAATGCCGATAGACAGGCTGGGAACAAAAGCATTGCTGCTGTTAGCGAGGCGATCCGAATTCAGATTGCCGTAATACAATCCGCCACTGAGATAGGGACGAGGGCGTCGCAGTTGTCGAGTAGTCGTGACGCGGAAACTTGGTCCAACGAGAGTCAGTTGGTTGCCGCTGCTAAAGGGGAAAAATTTACTGCTGATATTGATCAGATCGATGCCGCCTGAGACTTGAAAGTTGCTGAAGCTTCGCGGGCGTCCATGAAAAGAGTTTTCGCTATAAAAGTAAACATCACCGAATGCGGCGCGAGCGGCATCGCTGGTGAAAATATAGGCTCCCGTACTCAGCAGACTGCTGATAATGCGCCGCCCGATTTGTGCGCCGGGATTGGTTGGCTGATCCTGATCCTGATCCTGATCCTGTGCCTGTGCCGCGTGCATTCCCGATGCCAAAAATCCGAGTGTCAAAACGGCACACACGCCGCTGTATCGTTGTCGCAAAATGGTGTGTCTCCTCTGATGTTGTCCGTAACGAAAAGAAGTATACCTTGCTTGCCAAAAAATCGCGGTTTTTATGCCGCTATTTCACAGGGCGATAAAGGGCAGTGCCTTGCGTGATAAGAATGAGGTCGTTGTCACAGGAGAGAAGAAGCGTTTGCGGATCGCGATGCGCCGGAATAAAGAACGCCGCCTTGCCGATTTTAAGCGCGAACCGTTTGCCGTCCACAACCGAGTAGGTGCCATTCCAGCGCACAACGGTATTGCCGCTTGGTTCGCTCTCGACTTTGCTGACGCTTTCATCGGGAAAGGGCAGAGGTTGCGTAGGATCGGCAGTCAATTTAAGATGGGTTTCGCCAAAAATGCGCCCGTCACGCAAGGAAATCCGTTGAAGGACAATCCCGGAATTTGACTTCTTCCCAAGAGCTTGCCCGTCGAGCGATTGCAGTTCCCATGTTCCTGCCACCGTTTGCGCCGACAAGGAAATCAACGGCTTGCCGGGACGCAAGGCGCGATAACAGGACACCGCCAAAATTGCCGCCGCGCACAATACGGTCAGAACGGACTGAATACGAACGCGCCGCTGAACGGCGGCGGTATTCGGCAGCGGCTTGCCAAGCGAAGAAACGGGACTACTGCTGAACTCTGCGGACATAAAACTTCCCTGAAAATTGATACAATGCAAAAGCGGGGCGGGGTTAAAACCCCGTTCTGACGATGCGAAGCCCTCCTGCGAGGGCTATCATTTCCTAAATCTGAGTCCGCGAAGGCGGACTTTGCGATGCCAGAACGGGGTTTTAACCCCGCTCAAAGTCGGGCGAAGGCAAGGTTCCAAATTGCGGATTCTCGGCAAAAAAGCGTTCCACTTGTGCCATTGTCGGTAGCGCAGGAATCGCCCCTTTTTGGAGTGTCGTCAGTGTTCCAACGGCACACGCAAACCGGAAAATCTCCTGAAGCGTTTCCTCATCGTCCAGAAACTCCCACTCGCTGAATGCGGAATCTTCCAACAATTCAAGCAGACCTTTGAGTATTCCGGCGACAAAGCCATCTCCCGCACCTGTAGTATCCACGACATTTACGGGTTCGACTTGGAGACTGCCAATGCCTCTTGCCATTTGCAGGTCATCGAAGAATTCCTCTGCAATAAAGGTTTCGCTCTGCGTGCGCCAATAGCAGCCCTTTGCGCCGCGAGTCACTGCCAAAAGTTGTACTTTGGGAAATCGCTCGCAAAACGCTTCGGCGAGTCGCTCCAATTCTGCGGGTTCCGGCGGCGTTTCCGATAAAACGGCTTGCGGATGCAGCATAAACGCCAATTCCTCTTCGCTTACCTTTACAATATCGGCAAACGGCACGCCGGACAGCAGACCAGTTTGCGCGTCTTTAAGGCTGTTCCAGAGCGGCGGGCGCAAATTCGGATCATAGGAGACAAGAAGATTGTGATCGCGGGCAAGTTGGGCGGCATGGAGCGTTGTGGCGCGTGACGGTTCTTGAATTAAGGTGATCGATCCATATTGAAAGCACTTTGCTCTGACAATCATCTCCTCGTCGAGTTCTTCTATGGTATAGAGCATATCGGCACTCGGATTGCGAAAAAAGCAGAAATCGCGCTCGCCGCTTTCGGTCAGGGAGACAAACGCCAAGCCAGTTCGATTTGTCTTATCGAATACCATGCCGCTCGTGTCTACGCCCGCCTCGGCAAATGTCTGTTCGATATGCCGCCCGAAGGGATCATCGCCGACTTTGCCGAGGAACGCGCTCGATACACCCAACCGCGCCAACCCGACGGCGACATTGGCGGGCGCACCACCGACTGCCTTGACGAATCCCGACGCATCGCCGACACCGACGCCGCTTTCGTTCGCCACAAAATCGATCAACGCTTCTCCCAAACAGACAACTTCTGCCATGTGCCTACTTCTCCTGTACTCTCTTCCGGTATAATCTCGTTATGATTGCTGCGTCCAAATCGCCAATGTTGCAAAAACTGTTCGTGCCGTATACGAATTGGGCATTGCGCCGCCACTTTCACGCGATTCACTTGCTTGGCGACTTGCCCCAACTGCCCACAAATGAAGAACTTCCGTTGCTTGTCGCCGTCAACCACAGCAGCTGGTGGGATGTCATGCTCGGCGTATATCTCATTTTCGAGCAGATCGGCTGGGAATCCTACGCGGTCATGGACGAGCGGCAGCTGCAACGCTACCGATTTTTTGCCAAACTCGGCATGATCGGAGCCGACAGAACAAGCCTTGCCGGGATCAAAGAGTTTTTGCGCTATGCCGAAAAACTCCTTGCGTGCAAACGCCGCGCTCTCTATATGACGGTGCAAGGCGAATTTGCCTCCAATGCCGTTCGCCCTATCGAATTTCAACCCGGAATTGCCGCGCTTGCCGGAATGCTTGGCGACTGTCTCATCCTGACGATGACTTTCCATTATGAATTCTGGGACGAACCGAAACCCGAAGCGTTCGTCTCGTTTTCACCCGTGACCCGCCTTACAGGGAACAGGGTACAGGGAACAGAAAACAGGACAATGCAACAATTCGACAGACGGGCTTTTCTCCACACTCAGGAGCGGCTTATGGAATCCCAACTCGATACACTTCTCGCCGCTGTCCAAAAACGCGATCCGTCCGCCTTTCGTATCCTGCTTCGTTCCGGGCGTGCAGACCGCGATCACTCCGCTGTCCAAACCCCAAAATACGGCGACGGAAGAAAAACCTAAGGAACTGTAAAAGTATAACTCACCT
>CAZPZP010000378.1:0-4877 GCA_964591025.1 uncultured Chthonomonadaceae bacterium | reverse complement strand
GTATTCGATGAAATCAATGAGGAGATAAGAGAATGGATCGATTAACGGAACGCAAGCGATTGGTCAAAAAGATTATGCAGGAGGTCTACGAGTACTTCCCGGAGGAAAATACTGTCCGTACAGAATTCATTTCTGATGACACTGCCGGACACTATGAGATTATGCAGGTAGGCTGGGCGTATGGACGGCGGATTCACGGGACTGTTGTTCATGTAGACGTAACCGAAAGCCGCGTGCTTGTCGAACACAACGGCACGGATATTGATGTCGTCGAGATGATCCAAAAAGCGGGTATTCCTGATTCGGAGATCGTTCTGGGTTGGCATCCGCCCCACATGAGACAGTATACAGAATTTGCTCTGGCTTGATACTTCTCGAAGTATGATATAATTTGACAAGAAAATTTTAGGGCTTGTCGCCTCCGAGTGGGATAAGCAAGAGGGGTTATCAGGAATGTCGGGTCACTCAAAATGGCACAATATCCGATTGCGAAAAGGCGTGCAGGACGCGAAGCGCGGCAATCTGTTTACCAAATTGGCGCGTGAGATCATCATGTCGGCAAGAGCGGGCGGCGGAAGCATGGACACGAATTTGAGATTGCGAATGGCGGTCACGAAGGCGCGAGAAGCTTCCATGCCCGCAGACAAAATCAAACTCAATATTCAGCGCGGCACGGGCGAGGCGGGTGACGGCGCACAGTTCGAGGAGATCATTTATGAGGGATATGGACCGGGCGGCGCGGCGTTCGTAGTCGAATGCGCGACGGATAATAAGAACCGGACTGTCGGCAGTATCCGCAGCATTTTCACCAAAAACGGCGGGCGATTGGGCGAAGCGGGATCGGTGGCGTATCGGTTCGAGGATGTTGGAATCATCACGATTGCCAAGTCTGCCATCGGTGAAGAGGAATTGTTCGAGCTGGCAATCGAGGCAGGTGCGGAAGATGTCAGTGACGACGACGAGTTTTATACCGTGACGACTCAATCGGGCGACTTTGGTTCGGTGCGGCAAGCCATCGAGGACGCTCAAATCGCCATGATCAGTGCCGAGTATACGAAACGCCCGACGGACACCGTGACGCTCGATGCGAATGATACGGAAACGGTTCTGAAATTGATGGACAGGCTGGAAGACGATGACGACGTTCAGAAAGTCCATGTCAATGTGGAGATCGGCGACGAAGAATTGGCGACTGTTTGAGGAGAAAAACTTGGCGACATGGCTTGAGATGAGCGAAGATGCTTTGCGTAATGCTGAAACTCTACTCCAAGAGCAACAATATCGAAGTTGGGGCAAGTCCGGGTACAAGAACGTACCCGTCTAAAGTACAGACGTCCTGCGGACGAACAGACCGGCACGTTTGCGCCTTGAGCGAAACTTTTTCGTTGCCAAAACTTCCAAAAGAGTCTGTAGCCTTACAACTGCATCGTCCGTAGGACGTCTGTTTTTTAGGCGGGTACGTTCTTGTACCCGGACTTGCCCCAACTTCGGAACTTCGAGAGGAAAAACATGACGCAGAGCCTAAAGACGAACACTTATAATGTTCAGCAGATTGTAGATATTGTCCGCCGCCACCTGATAAATAGGCATCCGGGCGTCGCAACACTCGATGTTGTTCCTGAAGGAGTGCGCCAAGATCACGATTGGTGGTATGTTCCCGTGCGTCCAAATATTCAACCTGCAAAACGCTATGAGTATTACGAGACACTTGCCGAGATAGAGAATGAGTTGGGCAAGCAGGAAGATTTGACGATTTTACTCATTCCAGCGATAGCAGAATAAAAATGTTTTCAACAGAGGACGATATACCTCAAGCAAGGAACCTGTTCATGCGCGTTTGGATTTCAATACTCTTTCTTGCGGCGAGTCTACAGTTTGCCGATGCCCAGAAGTTGACGAAGCCCGACTTTAATCGTGAGGTACGTCCGATTTTGTCTCAGCACTGTTTCAAGTGTCATGGCATGGACGACAAGGCGCGGATGGCGGGGCTGCGCTTTGATCAGCGAGTGGGAGCGTTGGCAAAACTGGCGAGCGGGCAGCGAGCGGTTGTGCCGGACAAACCGGAGCAAAGTACCCTGCTCAATCGCATTTTTCTCACATCGGGCGGGTTGCAGATGCCGCCCGCACACGCGAATAAGCCGCTCTCGGACGCGCAGAAACAGACGCTCAAACGGTGGATAATAACGGGAGCAGAATACGCGCCGCACTGGGCGTTTATCGCCCCGAAATCGCAACTACTGCCAAAGGTCAAAAATACCCAATGGGCGAAAAATCCGATTGACCGCTTTACGCTGGCAAAGATGGAAACCAATGGCTTGACTCCCTCGCCGGAAGCGGATCGCGCCACACTGATACGGCGTGTCTCGCTCGATTTGATCGGGTTGCCGCCAACGCCGGAAGAGGTCAAAGCGTTTCAGTCCGATGCCAAGCCGGGTGCTTATGAGCGGCTGGTGGATCGGCTTCTGCTCAGTCCGCACTATGGCGAACGGTGGGCGCGAAAGTGGCTGGATTTGGCGCGATACTCTGATACCAATGGCTACGAGAAGGACAGACCGCGCTCGATTTATCCGTATCGCGATTGGGTGATCAACGCACTCAATGCCGATATGCCGTTCAATCAATTCACCATCGAACAACTTGCCGGCGATTTGCTTCCCAATGCCGCTCAATCGCAGATTATCGCGACGGGCTTTCATCGCAACACCATGCTGAACGAAGAAGGCGGCAACGATCCGCTGGAGTTCCGTTTTCACGCCATGACAGACAGAATAGCGACGACGGGAACCGTTTGGCTCGGCTTGACGCTTGGCTGCGCTCAGTGTCATACCCACAAATTCGACCCGATTCCGCACAATGAGTATTATCGTATGATGGCGTTTCTCAACAACGCCAACGAAATTCACCTGCCTGTCGTCAGTAAAGACATCACTGCGAAACGGCGCGAAGGCGAAACGGCGATAAATGCACGATTTGCAGGTTTGGCGGCGAAATTTCCGACGAATGGCAGTGTCAGCGGCAAAGACCATTTCGACCAAAAGCTCCGCGCTTGGATTACGGAGCAGGAACCCAAAGCGGTCAAATGGACGGCACTTGCGCCCATCAAAGCCACCGGAAACGTGCCGACGCTGACGATAGAAAAAGACAACGTCGTTTTTGTCGGCGGCGATTTTACCAAGCACGACGAATATTATCTCCGCTATAAAACCGACCCCGCAAAACCCATTCGCGCCATTCGATTAGAAGCGTTGCCTGATGATCGTCTGCCGAGCAACGGTCCTGGACGTGTCGCGTATGAGGGGCAGCCGGGCGATTTCTTTCTGAGTGAATTCACGCTCAAAGCGAACGGCAAACCGATTAAGTTTTCCAAAGGCGCGGCAAGTTTCGGTAACGCAGCGACTACCATTGACGGCGATCCGCAGTCGGGCTGGAGCATTCCGGGCGGACAGGGCAAGGCGCATACGGCAGTGTTCACGCTGGCAGAACCGCTCAGTGCCAGTACACTTGAGATTGATATTCTCTGCGAACGCTACTATGCGTCCGGTTTGGGGAAATTCCGTATTTCACTGACAGACGATGCCAAAGCGGGCAGTGCATTGCTTCCACATGAGATTGAAGACGCCCTAGCGCAGCAGACCGAACAGCGCACGGCAATACAGCAAACTGGACTCGCCAATTATTTCTTGAACACTGCCCCGGAACTTGCCGCCGAACGCGCCGAAATCCAGAAGATGCGGGACGGCTTGCCGAATTATCCGACAACTCTCATCTTCCAAGAGCGACCTGTCCACGATCCGCGCCGAACCTTTCTCCATCATCGCGGCGAATTTTTGCAGCCCAAGCAAGCGGTGACACCGGGCGTTTTGACGTTCCTTAATCCTCTGCCCAAAGGTGTTGCGGCGAATCGGTTGACATTTGCGCGTTGGCTGGTTTCATCGCAGAATCCGATGGTCGGGCGCGTCACGGTCAACCGACATTGGGCGGCGTTTTTCGGACGCGGAATTGTCAAAACGCAGGAGGATTTCGGGTATCAGGGCGACCTGCCGACGCATCCCGAACTGCTCGACTGGCTGGCAACCGCCTTTGTGACGACCCAAGCGGGAAGCGGCGAGGGGCAAAGGGCGTTGGCGTGGTCTATGAAAGGCTTGCATCGTCTGATTGCGACGAGTGCGACTTATCGCCAAGCCTCTCAAGTGTTGCCGACTCATCTCAAGCGCGATCCCGAAAATCGTCTTTTAGCAAGAAGTCCCCGCGTGCGCCTCGACGCCGAACAAGTGCGCGATGTGACGTTGACGGTGAGCGGGCAGTTGTCGCGCAAAATCGGTGGAGCAAGCGTCTTTCCGCCCCAACCGCCGGGAATCACGTCCGAAGGCACGTATGGACCGTTGGCGTGGAATGTATCGCCGGGAGAAGACAAATATCGGCGCGGGCTATATACATTCAGCAAACGCACTGCGCCCTACGCCATGTTTACGACGTTCGACGCGCCGAGCGGGGAAGCGGCTTGCCCGCGCCGCGAAGTCTCCAATACGCCTCTGCAAGCCCTGACACTGCTGAATGATCAGGTTTTTGTCGAAGCGGCGCAGGCACTCGGCAAACTCACGGCGGCGGATACGGGAACCGTCGAAGCCAAAACATCGCGCCTGTTCTCGCGCTGTTTGGTGCGGGAGCCGAAGCCGCAGGAACTTCGCCTTCTCACGGCGTTTTATGAGAAGCAACGCCAACGAATCGAGAAGAAAGAGTTGGACGCGCAAGCCTTGACCGGCGAAACCACCGGCGACTTAACCGAACAAGCGGCGTGGACAGCAACGGCTCGCGCCCTGCTGAATTTGGACGAACTAATCGTCAAGCCCTAAAATAGTGGCGCGAAAAGCGTGCCA
>CAZPZP010000377.1:0-4889 GCA_964591025.1 uncultured Chthonomonadaceae bacterium | reverse complement strand
TGGAAAAAACAAGCGTCTTTCAGACGCACCAACTCGAATTGACTCCCCTCTCCTCTCAGGAGAGGGGTTGGGGGTGAGGTAAAGACGCTTGTACTTTCTTGCCGGGTACTTTCAGTACTCGCTGCGAGAGGTGAGTTCGTGAATGAAGTTTGCCTAACTGGTATTTGATGTGCATCTGCCATACGCTCGCTAAACTCAAATGAAGCGTATTGCTTTTGTCCTGATACAGTGCCTTGACCTGAGCGGAGAGAAATTCAGGCTTGCTGTCTCACCAGATAAAAACACGGGTATCGAATAAAAAGTTCATGGTTTCTCAAGCCAGAAGTCGTCCGCTAAGGGTTCATCAAAATCATCACTGACTTCGATGCCGCCGGGGTGCAAACCGGGGATGCGCGATTGAGTAATGGGGGACAAGGGGCTTATTGCCTTCCGCCAAGATCACCTCAGAACCGCTTAACATGAGAGATACCAACTCAGAGAGCGAGAAGGTAGTCGTCTCCATATCAATGGTTGTCGTCATATCAGGGCTTCTCCTCTTGTGTTATTATACCCTGAAAGTTCAATCCTGAGACTTCGCGGCAATCTCTCGCTTGCGGCGAAAATTTGTGCGTCAGATGAAGCGCGATGTCGAAGAACAATTCACGCTGACAGCATGAAGCAGAGAAGGATAACATAGGATCGCGTCGCCGGGATTGCCCGTCAACTCGACGACCTGAACCGGAATGCTATGCACCTCGGCGGGAGATTCTATCCTGTTCCATTTTTCCTGTCAATATCTTGGCTTAAACTTTTGTTCGAGCGCGTGTTGCCAGTTGCGCCGCATTGCGTCTAAACACGCAGAACCGAACGAAACACGCGAAATTTGAGAGCGAGACGGAATTCACTGAGCAACGATGCGTGGCGAAACTGTAATGCGACATGACGGCGGTTTGTCGTCCTATGAGGCAGAAAAAAACACTAACCTGACACCCGGCGCGACCCAAAGCGATGAGGCATTGCTGCGGTTGTGTGCTGTCGGGCGCGAGTCGGCGTTGCAGGAATTGGTGCGCCGTTATCAGACTCCCCTGCGCCGATTTCTCATGCGCTATCTCAATCCGTCCGATGATATTGAGCAAGCGGCGTTGACAGTGTTTGTGCGAGCATGGCAAAACGCCGGACGGTTTCGCTTCAAGGCGAGCGTGGCGACGTGGCTGTTTCAGATCGCGATCAATGTGGCACGGGACTTGCACCGAAGCCGCAAATCGCAGCCGACTCCCGTTCCCTACCCTGAAGAGCATCTGCTCACCGCGCCGTTTATCGGAAACGCCGAACAAGATGCTATGGCAACGCTGGAACGGCAGGATCAGCACCGCCAAATTCAGAACGCGCTTCAGCAGATGAGCGAGACGGATCGACTGCTGATCGTTCTTTACTATTTTGAGGAACGCACTTACGAGGAGATGCAGGAGATCACCAACTTTTCCTACAAAGTGCTGAAAACGCGCATCTCACGCGCTCGACAACGCTTGCGGACTCTCTTGGGAGCCTCCGAAAACGAGAACGACGCTTTTTGAGACTGCGGAGAGTGAGTAAGTCATGAATTGCCGCGAATTTCAATTTTCTCTCGATGAATATGTCGTTGGGCGACTCGCGCCGGAACGCCGAATTCCGATGGACGCGCACCGCGCCGCGTGTGCCGTGTGCAAACAAGCCTATCAGGAAGAAACTGCATTCCGAAGTCAACTGCGCGAAATGCCGGTTTCCGTCGCGTCCCACGATCTTTGGAATCAAGTCGCCGCGCAAATCGCGCAGCCTGTTGCTGCTCCGGTGCGTTCACTGTGGCGACGATGGACATTTGCGGCATTGGTTCCGGCGGCTTCGTTTGCAGCGTTGGCGTTTTTCCTGATCCCGCGTACTCCGCAGCCGACACCGCCAGACGTAGTCCTAACACCTGCATCCTATGAGCAAAAAGTGGTGAACGAAATTCTGGAGATGCGCCGGATGGATGTTGCCGAGCGCGATGGACTGATCGAGTTGACTACGCCTGAAAATCGAGGCACAACAGAGAAATAATGATGACGAGAAAATTCAGCCTGATAATCTGCATTGGATTGCTCGCACTTGGGCAAATCGCACAGACACAAGGAGAAGGACAGGGTCGTCCTCCTCATGGCAAGCCTTCTCAGGAAGACAGAGACAAGTTTCGCCAGAAAATCGGCTTGAGCGTACAGCAACAGACGCAAATGGATACCGTTTTTGAGGAGATGGGGCGAGAACGCAAACCCCTCGGCGATAAACTGCGGGAACTGCACAAACAGCGGCACGAACTACTGTCTGCTTACACGATGGATCGCTCCAAAGAGAAAGCACTCCGCGCTGAAATTACCGCACTGTATGGACGGATGCTTCAACTGCATACCGAATCCGAAGAAAAAATGCGGCGCATTATGAACCGTGAGCAGTTTGATCGCTTGCAGCAAATGATGCGCGAAAAGAGGTCGCAGGACGGAAACCGCTCTCGCCGCGAGAGAGGTGGACGAGACAATGGCAAGAACGATTCAGACTGACTGTAAACAGCACGGTCAATTTTCCCGTAGGAGAAAACACAGAATGAAATTCACACGATTGCATCTTGCCGCCCTTTGCATGGGACTGGCGATTGTCGGAACAATGACTCTGCCCAACACAGCAGACGCCCAGCGCGGACAGGCTGGTGGTGGACAGGGACGCGGTCAAGGTCGCGGACAGGGCGGCGGCGGCATGATGGGCATGGGACGAGGCGGAATGTTCGGCGACCCGCTCCAGAGCAACGCCAACCAACTGCTGCAACGCGAAGATGTTCAAGGCGAACTCGCGATCAATGGCACGCAAAAAGAGAAAATGCAATCTGCTCAGCAGCAGAGCGGGCAGAATATGCGCCAAAAAATGCAGCAAAAGATGCAGGAGAGCGGAATCGATTTTCAAGGCGGAGGCAATATGACGCCGGAACAACGCCAACAGATGATGCAAACAATGCAGGAAGTCCGCAAAACGATGGCAGCGGATCAGCAGAAGCAGATGGACGAAGTCTTGACTGCTCCCCAGCGCAAGCGTCTTGCCGAACTCGATCTGCAATTCCGCGGATCGCTCGCACTCGGCGAGGAAACCGTCGCCAAGAAATTCAGTCTCACTCCTGACCAACAGCGCGAAGTCGGCAATATCATGACAGAATACCGCACCGGACAGCAGGAAACCATGCAAGCCATGGGCGGTGGTCGTGGTCGTGGCGGTGTTGGTGGCAACGATGCTGGCGCACCACCCGACCCTGCCGTCTTCCAAACTCGCATGGAAGAAGGACGCAAGGCGATGGATCGCGTCAAGAAAGCCTCTGGGGATAAAATCGTCGCTCTGCTGTCCGATTCGCAGAAAGCGGCATGGAAAGCGGCGCAAGGTAAACTGTTTACCTTCAAGCAGATCACACCACAGATCGGCAGAGGCGGCGGCGGCAATCGCCCTTAGTCTTTTCCTTCTGGTCACTCAGCAGCAAACCCACCCCCGCATCACCAGAGGTGGGTTTGTTTTTTGCTTCTCATATCAAGTAGAGTGGCTCCATTTGTCAAGACACGAAAAGGACTTTTTTTAAGTTAGGTTCCTTTCCGTTTTGGCTGGGTGCTTCCGCTGCGCCAAACTCACGCAAAGATTGTGCCGGATACTGATTGGACTCATTGCGACAATTTCCCCTTCGATGAGTTCTAAGCGTTCGCCCTCGAACAGTCCCAAACCTCCAATTTGCTGATACTCCTCATGGGTAATACAACGCTTTGGGGGCAATTCGAATCGTGGTGGAAATGTTGGCATACGAGCATTCTCCTGAGAGTGCAGAGATGGCGACAGTATAGAAAACTTTCGATGAGATGTCAAGCCGCGCCGAATCGCAAAGAGACAAAAAAAGACACGAAGGCATCGAATAATACGCTGCCTCCGTGTTGCTATCACCTATTGGGCGGCTTTGGGCTTCTGAGCAAGAACCTTTTGACGATACGTCACTGCACTGCCAGAGGGTTCAAGCCGTATGGCTTCATCAAACGTCGCAAGTGCGTCTTTCCTTGCCTCGTCATCATTGAAATCGCGTGCCTTCTGCGTGTAGTAAACTCCTGCGACTGTCAACGCCTGAGCGCGGAGCCGTTTCGGGTTGGTTTCGCCATCAGAGAAGCTCGGCAGATTGCGATAAGTTTTGTGCAGACCGACAATTCTGCGATACGTCTCTTCGGCTTCCTCCTTTTCCCCAAACTTATCGCAGAGTTGAGCATACTTGAGCAAAACATCAGGCTGTTCACGTGCAGTCGAACCGCTCTTACTCAAATCAGGATGCACGATAGCACGGTAATAGTCAAATGCTTTTCGGTCATCTCCTTTCTGTGACAATACCTTTGCCAACATTTCCTGAGTGTCCGCCCATGGAGAAATGTCTATTGATCGCCGCAGATATTTTTCTGCCTCATCAAGATTACCTGCTTTCCATGTTTGAACACCTTTTTTACGCTGAATGCCAGCAGGTGTTAAATCAAACTGCCTCGTACTAGCATTGCTATGAGAAACTTCGCGGCGAGGCGCAACCGCAGGAAAAAAAACTATTGCGAACCACGCAAGCAAGAAGATTCCCAGTGTTCTAAATAGAAATGTTCGTGACATATCTATACCCTCCAGTCGTATCAAATGTTGCCAAATACATTGCTCCAAACAGGATGAAGCCACCAGCGTTGCCCCCCGTCAGCAGTTACCCCACCAGGAGGATTAGGAAGCCAATTCAGCGTTGAACCGCTTTGCTTCTCGCCATAAACCTGCCAATTCCAGTATGTTCTATGCAGAGAAACCCATTGTACACCGTATCCCGTATCTGGCGGTTGGTACATAACGAAGAGCTGGAACCA
>CAZPZP010000376.1:0-4898 GCA_964591025.1 uncultured Chthonomonadaceae bacterium | reverse complement strand
CTTCTGCCCAAGCCGAACCGCTTCCTCAAAATGTGGATTGTCGGCGTCAATTCCGACGAACCACCGCCAGCCGCGTTTCTTCTGTGTTGCATTGTTTGAGTTCGCCAACTGCTGCTGTACGGCTTCCAGTTTGCTTTCGACGGTGTTCATGCGCTCTTCCAATGTTCCCGTTGCCATAAGATTCCACCCTTTCTTGTAGAGAATTGTATGATACCACATCAGGCGGCGGGAGGCGAAAAGGCAGAGTGACTTTGCCTGACAGCCTCACAAACGCCCAAAGCGTCTACCGAGCCACAAGCGCGGCAGACGCTTTTGTGTCCGTTGACGAGAACGAGGAAAGGCGGCAGGGCGCGATACGGTGGGTCGGTCGGGGAACCGTCCGGGCGAGGGGTGCGTGATTTGTCTTGCCAAGTCGGAAAAAAGCGGTTATACTATGGTTATGGACTACCGAACAATTCTCACTCTCGAACCCGGCAAACGCGGCGGTAAACCCTGCATTCGTGGAATGCGGATCACCGTCTATGATGTGCTGTCCTATCTCGCCGCCGGAATGACGCAAGAGGAAATTCTTGCCGACTTTCCCTATCTGACGCAAGAGGATATTCTCGCCTGTCTGAGTTATGCCGCTGACCGCGAACGTCAAACCCGAATCGCCGCATGAAACTGCTCTTTGATCATAATCTTTCTCCGCGCCTGATCAATCAGCTGGCAGACTTGTTCGCTGACAGTTCGCACCTCACATTTCACGACATGGATCAGGACGACGATAAAGATGTCTGGGAGTTTGCTCGCGACAACGGCTATACGCTGGTCACCAAAAATTCCGACTTCCACGATTTGAGTTTACTGCGCGGTTTTCCTCCCAAAGTGGTTTGGCTTCGGATTGGCAACTGCACGACAGCAACAATCGAAAGTCTGATTCGGCACTGTCATGCCGATATTTTGGACTTCGAGACGGACACCTCAGCAGGAACATTGGCATTGCAGTGAGAGTTCGGTTCTCATTTGCCTCACAAACTCTTGAAGCGTCTATCGAGTCACAAGCGCGGCAGACGCTTTTGTGTTGTACTGGGGCGAGAGGCGGCAGGTTGGACTTGACGCGAGATGCCCTCGAAAATCGGCTCGCTGTTGAACTCTTTTTTAACATTGTTGACCGTTAACAGGCTCATTGGACACGCTCCTCGATATTCTCTCTTCTATTTTATCGCGTTCCGTACTCTTTTCAGCAAACAATCCGAAAATCACAGGACGTATTTGCAGGTTTTGGGGATAAACTAAAGAAGCAATACGCAAACAGACGAATGTTCGACACAAAATTTGAGACGCAGGAGACATACGGAGATGGAAATCGGCATCGTGGGCTTGGGAAAAATGGGCGGCAACATGGCGGAGCGACTAACGCGCTTCGGGCATACGGTGGTGGGCAGCGACCCCGCTCCCGACAAACAGAAGCGCGTCACAGACATCGGGGCATCGGCGGTGGATTCAATGCCCGAACTCATCGCTGCTCTAAAGCAGACGCCGAAAGTGGTGTGGCTGATGGTTCCGGCGGGCAAAATCACGGAAAGTGTCCTCAACGAGGCGGCGGGTTTGCTGTCCGAAGGCGACATTATCGTTGACGGCGGGAACTCGCGGTTCAGCGATTCGGTGCGCCACGCGGAAGAGTTGAAGGCAAAAGGGATTCGGTTCATGGACGCGGGAACTTCGGGCGGCGTCTGGGGACTCGAAAACGGCTACTGCCTCATGGTCGGCGCAGAGCCAGATACTTATGAGACTGTCGAACCGCTTCTCAAATCGCTCGCACCAGAAGGCGGTTTGCTCCATGTCGGTTCGCCCGGTTCCGGGCATTATACCAAAATGGTTCATAATGGTATCGAGTACGCCATGATGCAAAGTTACGCGGAGGGTTTCGAGATACTCAAGGCGGGCCCCTTCGGCGAGCAGATCGAGCTGGAAAAAGTCTGTAATTTGTGGCAAAACGGGAGCGTCGTGAGGTCGTGGCTGCTCGGCTTGGCGGCGGATGCGTTCTCCGAAGACCCGAATTTAGACGATATCACGGGCTATGTCGAAGACTCTGGCGAAGGACGCTGGACGGTGCAGGAGAGCATCGAACACGCGGTTCCGGCTCCTGTGATCGCGCTGTCGTTGTATCTGCGGTTCCGTTCGCGTCAGGTGGACAGTTTCAGCATGAAGGTTTTGGCGGCACTGCGAAACCAATTCGGCGGTCATGCCGTCCACAAGAAAGTATTAGAAGCCCCGCACGTTCCGGGCATGGAAGCGGCAGGAGCCGAGAAAACCAACTCCAAATCAGATGTATAATTCTGAGAGGAAGATGCCGGGTACAGTAAACGTACCCGACTAAAAAACAGATGTCCTGCGGACGCACACCCTGCCGCTATCGCCTTCCCATAACACAAGCAGCGGACGGTGCAATTGCTGTAGGAGAACCGCTTCGCTCGACACAGGGCTTTTCGTCCGTAGGACGTCTGTACTTTCAGGCGGGTACGTTTCTGTACCCGCTACAGTGACAAGAACAAGCGTATTGTGAGGTTCTGATATGTCTAAACAAACATTTAGGGCAAATGTGGTCTCGGTGTTCGAGAACGAAGAGATGGGGACGTTCGGGGTCAGTTTCGGCGCGTTGGAGGGCAATGAGACCCCTGTCCATTACTTGCTGATTCAGGAGGAGGGTGTCTCCTCTTTCGGTGAACAAAAGGACGAAGAAAAATCGCTTTACGTCGAACTGGACAGCCAGAGCAACGCCCAATGGAACGCGGTAGAGCAAATCGAACTCCGGCGCGATTCGGTTTCCGTTTTCTTCTCATCAGAAGTAGGAATGCGGAACACCGAACCCGATACCGAACAGCCACTCACCGAGTTGGTACTTGACTTCGATCTATCTCAAGCGGAGTACGACGCCATGACTGCCGGACTGACCCGCGTCACGGCGGATGTTTGCCCGATGCTCATTATCGAAGCCTAATAGAGAAATCAGAGAAACATGGCACACAGCTCAGAGCGGGCATTAAAAATACCTGTCTCGGTGTCATTGCGGATACTGAAAGTACCCGGCAGGGTGTCGTTCCGACGAGCGTCCTGCGGACGCAAATTCGTGCCATGTTTAAGTGATGTGTCTATAAGGAACGATTGACAACGAGGAACAATCGCATGGAGTTGAAAAAATTTGTACAGGAGATGCTGGTCATTCTTATCGCGATGCCATTGGTGATCGGTTTGGTTATCCTCGAACCTCCTATTTCGGCGTGGAAACGATGGCGACAGCGCAAAAAGAGCATCCCTCCCATTTCCTCACCGTATGAGCAGTTTGCGACGCTCCACAGAGAAGCCGAAAAACACTGCGAACTTTGCCCGCCTGAACCGACCGAGGACGAGGACGAATACCGTCTGCCGACCTTGCCAATGACTGTTTTCGACCCCGATCAACGCGATATTCAAGGCATCACGCCGCTCATCGAGGCGGTGCAGAAGCGCAATGCCGTCAAAGTCCGTAAACTCTTGGACGCGGAAGCCGATACCGAAATTCGACTGCCGAACAACGACGAAACGGTTCTCATTTTAGCCACAAAAAACAATGACTTCGAGATTGTTTTATTGCTGCTGCGGGCAGGGGCGCGAGTTGACGGCTATGGCTATTCGGGCATGACGGCGTTGATGTACGCGGCGTGTTACGGTTATACTCCGATTGCCCGCATTCTGCTCGAATATGGAGCCGACCCGAACCGTACCACAAAAGCGGGGCGCAGTGCCAGATTCTATGCGTCGCGCTCGAACCGCAACAATATCGCCAACCTCTTCGAGCCGCTCCGCAATGAAACCTCTCCCTCGGAAGGAAGATACGAATGAAATCGATCTCGACAGGCGTTGGATTGACCTCTATCGCCCTCGCGTTTTTGTGTGGAACCGCCTCAGTGCGCCAAAGCAACGCCCAAAAGAACCCCGAAATTCCTAAAGTATTGACCGCGCAAGAGTTTCGCCTTGTGGACAAAGACGGCAAGCCCCGCGCCAAAATCGGTGTTTCGGAGAGTGGTGGCAGCAGTGTGTTTTTGATGGACGGCGAGGGCAAGGTTCGCGCTCAACTCACCGTCCAAAGTGACGGCACAACGGCTCTCGTTTTGCAGGACAAAGCGGAGAAACCCCGCGCCGTCCTCAACGCGATCTCCGAAGGCAGTGCCGGATTTGCCCTCTATGACAAAACCAATCAGCCGCGAGTGAGCATCAATGCGCGTGCCGATAGCAGTGCCTCATTTTCGCTCGGTGCGAAAGACGGCAAAGGTGGACTCGGCATGGCGACCCTGCCCAACGGCAAAACCATGATGAGTATCAAAGCCCCTGACGGCGCAACCGAGTGGGCAGCCCCATAAGGTCGGTGGGTTGTCACAGATGGAATGTCTCGTCATAGTGTATCTGATTCCACGCATAGCCCCAAGGACTTTCGGCTATGAGGTTCTTGCTGAATCCCTTGCGTTCTGCATTCAGAATACAGGCGAGAGGAATATTCTCTTTTAATACCGCTACTGACTGACCATCTGCTGACCAATGAAGATGAAACTCGCCCTTATTTGGATGTGGCAGATATGCTGCAACCCCTGCATAACCAATGACAATCGGGGGTGGTTTGTTGAGATAATTTTGTGTCGGGTTCAGTGAGGTAGAGCCAAGCCGAAGTGCCGTCATCTTCCAAAATCGCCCAGCGTTTTGAGACAGGATGCTGTGAGGAAAGAAAAAGATTGGCATCACTCATAAATTTATCACCATAATTGCCATTAGACCTCTTGTATCAGTCGGGTACAAGAACGTACCCGACTCAAAAACAGCCGTCCTACGGACGAAATTCCCTCTCCCTATCGAGTGCGAAGCACGGCACGACGGAACGAGAC
>CAZPZP010000375.1:0-4899 GCA_964591025.1 uncultured Chthonomonadaceae bacterium | reverse complement strand
CTTTTTCAGTCACTTTGCCCGACAGCACCACCCCGGAAATCAAGCGAAAGTCCTGCCCTTTGAGAACGCCACCGGGCTTGACCTCGACCTTTTCCAGTGCGCGTGTCGTCCAGTTTTTCTCCATGTCGCCGCGCAGAGTGATTGTGACATTGTAGTGACCCGGCAGAATGTTGGTGATGCGGTAGTTGCCGTCTGCGTCCGTTTTTGTGTATCCCCCGCCGCTGTCGTAGCCCGTTGCTCCTGCCCCGACCTGCAAATTCGCCGCCGGTTTGCCTGTCTCGGCATACGTGACGCGCCCGGTGATGATGCCGCCGGGTTTGAGACGAATCGGCGGTGCGGTTTGGGTCGCCGTCTCTGTGAGCGTCACATTCTCGTCATAACCCAGAGCCGCAAATCGTTCATCGGTGATGGCAAAACTCGCATCCGAACCCTGCGGCAGTCCCCGAAAATAGCATTCGCCTTTTGCATCGGTTTTCTGCACCCAACGCCCGCCCGTCGCATCGGGCAGAGTGAGGTAATTACGTGCCTCGTCGTTCAGATTCCTAAGCCGCACTGTCATATTCGGAACGGGCTTGCCCAACGGATCGACAAAACTGAGGCGAAGCGTCGTCGCAGGAACAATCCGTATCATCGTCGGCTTGGAAGAGACACGCGAAGCCATCTTGAAACTGATCGCGCCATCTAAGGGTTGAACCATCAAAGCAATGTTTCGATTCGCTCCGGCTTTTGGGCGAGGTTGTGCGAACCGGAATTTGCCCTGTGCGTCGGTGCGCTCTGTAAACAGTTGCGTTGTTGTACGTTCCTCGTGATTGTCCTCGATCCAAAGAACTTCGGCGTTCGGCACGGGCTTGCCGTCTGCATTGACTACGGTTCCGGTCACTTCGGCGGCAGAGGCTTGCTGTGCCTTATTAAGATTGTCTTGTGTTCTGCCGGTTCCAAAACCCAGAACGAGCAGACTCAGCATCAAAGCAGATTGGCGGGCGTGTATTCGCATCGGGGAATTCTCCTTGTGAGGATAGGAGAGCCTCGCTTGTATGGAGACTCGTTCAGTTGACGCGGTTCATTCGAGGGCGGTTTCAACAGAATCCATTTCGCCACCGATCACGGCAAACAATTTTCCTGCGGCTGCCCCTAACCTGCGTAGGAATCGCTCTATCATTTGGCGTATTATACCCTTGCAGAATTCTGACCCGAAGCATGATATCAGAACACAATCAAAAGGCGAACAAAAATGGCACTCAATGTACTCTACACGGCACACGCGCACGCAGTTGGCGGACGCAATGGACATACGCAATCCGAAGATGGATTGGTCAGCGTGGATTTGTCAACTCCAAAATCCATGGGCGGACCCGGCACGCCCGGCACTACCACTCCCGAAGACCTCTTCGCGGCGGGCTATGCGGCGTGTTTTGGCGGGGCGTGCGAATATCAGGCGCGGCAGCTCAAACTGCACTATAAAACGCTCGAAGTGAAGTCTGCCGTGAGTATCGGTACGACGGAAACGGGCTTCGGTCTGGCAGTCGCCCTGACGGTTGATGTTACGGGCGCGACGCAAGAGATCGCAGAGAAGATTGTTGAAGCCGGTCACGCGCTGTGTCCGTACTCCAATGCAGTCAAGGGCAATGTCGAAGTGACAATCACCGTCAACGCAACGGAATAATCACCTGAAAGAGAAAACTCAATGAACAACACCGTTCCTGTTCAATCTGCCGATGACTCGCGAAAAGTCGCCGAAGTGTTCGCGCAAGAGGGCTGCGTTCTAATCCCGAATGTACTGACCGCTGAGGAAGTCGCCTTGTTGCGCGAGAAAACTGACCGCTATCTTTTCGATGAGACGATTGCACCCAAGCACCGCACCGGCTTTGTTTTGCGCTATTGCCACGAACTTGATCCGGTTTTCGCAGACATCCTCACCAAAGAGTCAGTCGCGCAGATTGCCGACGCGGTTCTTGGCAAGAACGCTCGGTTCAATGCGATGAACGTCATTCGGAACGCTCCCGGTCAGGCGATCTCGAATTGGCACGTTGATGATCTGGTGGAGTTTCCTCTGCCCGATGAAATCGAGCGATTCGACCCGCGAATGAAACTGCCGACCTTTTGGATGACAGTTCAGGTTGCGCTCAGTGATATTGACACGCTCGAAAACGGCACGACTCAGTATGTTCCTGTCAGCCACTATTCGGGGCGCAACCCTCCGACCCAAGACGATCCGCAATTCGAGGGGCAGGGCGCGGTTTCGGTGCTGTGCAAGGCGGGCGATGTTTATTTGACGAATCACCAATGCTGGCATCGGGGCGCACCGAACATTTCAGACCGTATTCGCTATGTCATGCAGCTCCAATATGCGGCGCGTTGGGCGGATGCACGCTTCAAGGGATATGCCTGACAGGGCAGGAAACAGCAGGGATTGCAGGATTTACGTGAAAAGTCAGTGTACGCTCCGCCCGCTTCTTGATAATAGGGTCACTTTCTCTCGAAATTAGCAGACGCATCGCCTCGACGACACGCGGATCAGGATTTTGCGTTGAGAGATATTCGACGGCACGCCGTCGCACCTGTTTGCTTCTGTCCGACATGGCTGCGTCTAAAATGGGGGCGATAACATCGGTTTCAAGCGGGCATTCTTTGCAACGCTGACATGCCAATGAATGCAGCGCACAGCGGCGCACAGCTTCAAGCGCATCGGTTTTGAGGACTCGGATCAAAGGTTCGGCGCAACGATCATCGCCTAAATGATCCATGAGCAACGCACACGATGCCCTGACTTTACCGTTGGGGTGATTTAAGCCATTAAGGAGAGAGTCGAGGGTGGATTTGCCGTGTGCCATAAGCGTTTCATAGGCGGCAGACGCGGTTGGAAATGCATCGTTGCCCAACAATGCAACCAATTGTCCGGCACTGATTTGATCCATACGATGGGCTTTGGCAGCGAGATTTCGTTGATGTTGTGCCTGTTCCTGCAACAGCCGTTTTGCATTTTTCATGGTTTGTTAATCCCTCCGATGTTGGTTTCGATGCCTCATTATAATAGGTGCTGAGTATGGTGTCAATCGGGGGTGGGGGCAGAAGATTTTTGAGGGAAACTTGTATGAAACACCAACGTCGCAGGTTAATAACAGTATTCGCTGCTATAGCGGGAACTACCGCATTCTTTGGAAGGGCGTTAGAGATGCCGACACAAACCCTCGATCATGTGCCGACTTCCGTTTCCCGCGTCTCACTCAATGATAATGGGTGGGGCGTGTGGACGACAGGGCGGCAGAGCGACAGCCAAGTTTTTTTGTGGGACGGCAAAAAAGTGCGCCCGCTCGGTCTGCCCGGACGGAACAATCGGGACGCCGTGATCAATCTCAACAATTGGGTGGTTTGGTCGGCAGATCGGGAGGACGGCAACGGCAGTTCCGATATTTACCTTTGGAAAGGCGAGGGCGACCCGATATGCCTCAGCGCAAAGTGCGTCACTTCCTCGGAGCCGCATCTCAATAATCGCGGTGATATTGTCTGGTGGGGCAGTGAGGGCGGTGAAAACGAGGGAATTGCCGACGTTTTTTATCTTCCGCTCGGTATGCGGAACCCGATCAACCTGACCGAAGGCGACCCCGAAGGAGCGAGCCGCAATCCGCGCATCAACAACGCCGGAACTGTCTCCTATGAACGCTCCACCGAGCAGAAAAGGCGTGTTGTCATCAATCTCGTTTTCGTTGATGCTGCACAACCGAAGAAGCGCGTGCAAGTTACTGACAGCAATGATCTGAATGTGACGAACGGCGGCATCAATTCGGCGGGCGAACTCGTTTATGAGCAGTACGACGACGCCAAAAAGCAGTGGCATGTGTGGAAATATACGCCAAAAACCCGTCCAGTATGTCTTACCAGCACAATCACGGGCAACAGTCACCAGCCGATGATCACCGCAGCCGGAACCGTCGCATGGCATACGGATATGCGCGGCAAAAGCGAATTGTTCTGGTATGACGGTAAGAATACAGCGGCGATTCCTGTCCCGCATACAGGCAGTTTCACGCGCCCTGTGGCAGTCAACTCTCACGGAATGATCCTCTATACGTCGGGCGATGGCAGCGGCACAGGATTCGATGTCATCCTCGCCTCGCCCGAAAAACAACGCGGCAATTCCGCCGTCATCTGGTCATTATTGATAGCCTGTTCCGGTGTTGCTATCTCACTCCTTCGCGGCAGTCAGGGGCGTTTGTATACGAACCTGTCGCATTAACTCGAACTAAAAGGAAGCCCTTATGAATCGAACATTCCTGCGCCGTACTCTCAATATGTGCGGCAGTGTCGCCGCCCTGCTCGGTATCACTGTCTCGGCGGCACACGCCCAAGAGTTTATCAAAACCGTCATCACGCATCTGCCGTCGGGAAGTGCCGCCGTCAGCAGCCTGACACTCAACGACAACAACTGGATCGCTTGGACACGCGGACTCGGAGCCGCCTCACAAGTTTCGCTCTGGGATACGGTCAGTGTGCAGGCTGTGGGGCTTGTCAATGGCAACAATCGCGGCGCGAAACTCAACAATAACAACAAATTGGTCTGGTACGGCTTGCGTGCCGCGAACAGCTCTGCCAACGACGTTTATCTCTGGCAAAATGGAACCGCCACGAACTTGACGCAGGATGTCCTCGAATATGCTTTCGATCCGACAATCAACGATCTCGACGACATTGCGTTTGTTGGTCCCGGCATTTTCTCCCAAGAACTCGACATCTATTATAAAGCGCACGATTCGAATCAAGCCCGCAACTTGACCGCCTTCGATCCCGATGGCGATCATTTGGGAGTACGCATCAACAATGTCGGAAAAATCTCATGGGAGAGAACAATACTAACGGATATCGGGGGACGCACCGACCTTTATCTCGCGGATATTGCAACCC
>CAZPZP010000374.1:0-4913 GCA_964591025.1 uncultured Chthonomonadaceae bacterium | reverse complement strand
GATAAGGTTCGGCATTTGTCGTCTGATTCCTGCTTGTCTACAGAAAGGGACGCAAAACAAAAGAGGAAATTTCCCTCTCTGTGGCGAACTGCGAGGTACGACGCGCTATTCCGTTCATCGAGGAACTCATCACACCATGACTGTGCCGCAAGGCTCCCAATCTCAAGACCGCCCCCGTGCCGTAACGTTGCGGGCATTGCTGCTCTGCATTATCCTTCTGCCGATTAACGCCTATTGGGTCGTGCAGATGGAGGTCGTCCGCTATTCTGCCCACCCGACAACGATCTCACTGTTTTTCAATGCCATATTCCTTCTGCTCGTCCTCACCGTTGGCAATCGCGGCATCCGCAAAATCGCCCCCAAACGCGCCCTCGAACGCGGCGAACTCCTGCTGATCTACTCGGTGATCTGTATCGGTTCCTGCGTGTGCGGGCATGATATGCTGCAAGTCTTCGTTCCTATGCTCACATGGTCGTTCAAGCACGCCGACGCCGCCAACAACTGGAACAACGTCATCAATCCCAATCTCAAACAGTGGCTTTTCATCACCGATGCGGACATCTACAAGGGATATTATATTGGGCAGGACACCATTTGGCAGTGGAAATATATCAAGGCGTGGCTCCCCGTCACGCTCGCGTGGACGCTGTTCGTCACCACCCTGCTCTACGTGATGATGTGCATCAATTCCGTTCTCAGAAAGCAGTGGACGGACAGCGAACGTCTCTCCTATCCCATTGTGCAGCTGCCACTCCAAATCACCAGTGAGCAGGCGTTTTCGCCGTCCGGCATTTTCCGTAATCGCCTGTTTTGGATGGGGTTTCTTGTCGCGGGCGCGATTGACATGATCAACAGCCTGAACTACTATTACCCCGCCATTCCCACTGTCCTCACGCCCGGCTTCGGGCAGTCGTTTCTCGATGTCGGTCAGTTTTTCAAGGTCAAGCCGTGGAACGCCATCGGCTGGACACCCATTTCGTTCTACCCGTTTATGATCGGGCTGGGAATGTTCATGCCGCTGGACTTTTTGTTCTCGTGCATTTTCTTTTATTGGTTCTGGAAGTTCGAGCGTGTGGCAGCCGTTGCCCTCGCCTATGACCAAGACCCGCGCTTTCCCTACACTGAAAATCAGGCGTTTGGGGCGTATCTTTCGTTTTGTTTGTATTCAGTGTGGATCAGTCGCAGTTATCTGGCGGAGGTCGTTCGGCGGGCATTCGGGCGTCCATCGAGTTTAGACGATACCAACGAACCGATGAGTTATCGCGCCGCCCTTATCGGAATCGTCGCAGGAGTGGCGGCGTTGGTGTCGTTTGCGAACTATCTCGGCATGACGTGGTGGATCGGAGTGCTGTTCTTCGTGATGTATTTCGCGCTCGCGCTCGCTATTACCCGAATGCGGGCGGAACTCGGTACGCCTGTCCACGATCTGCACTTCACCGGACCCGAAATGATCATGACGCGGGTTGCGGGCAGCAAAGCGTTCGACGCACAAAATCTCACGGTATTTGGCTTATTTTTCTGGTTCAACCGGGCGTATCGCTCACACCCGATGCCTCATATGTTGGAAGCCCTCAAACTCGCTGAGCAGACTAAAACCAGTTACCGTCAATGGACAGCGGCGTTGGTCGGTCTCGGCGGGTTTGCCGTTTTTGTCACGTTCTGGGCGATCCTGCATCTCATGTACGATTACGGCGCGGAAGGCAAATCCCGCATGACTTTCGGGGCAGAAGCTTTCAACCAAATGAACACTTGGCTCAAAACGCCCGAAGTCGGCAAATACCCCGAACTTGTCGCTATTTGGGTCGGGTTCGGCATCGCCTTTCTGCTCCAATTCCTGCGCGTGCGGGTTCCTTGGTGGCCCCTCCATCCGCTCGCCTTCGCCGTCACATCGTCGTGGGAGATCAATCTCGTTTGGGGTCCGTTGCTCCTTGCTTTTATCTTCAAGTCGCTGATTTTGCGGTATGGGGGGCGCGGAGGTTTCCAGCGGTCTTTGCCGTTCTTTATCGGGCTGATGCTCGGTCAGTTTGTCGTCGGAAGTCTGTGGAATATCTACGGCATTGCGCGGGAGTTACCAACCTACCAGTTCTGGCAGTAAAACAGAGAAGAGAAACCACGGAGGACACGGAGAGATACAAAAGGAACCACAACGGACGCAAAGTACACAACAACAATTCAAGAATTCCATTTCTGGGTTTTTGCGTTTGTTTTCGTGTTCTTTCGTATGTTTCGTGGATCGTATTTTGTATCTCTCCGTGTCCTCTGTGTTCTCCGTGGTTTCTCATTCCCTCCCTGTTGAATTTCGGTGTATGAGACGATAATAGACAAGGTGTGCGCTAAAATATAAAGGGGAAATGTTCTGCACGTTTCCTGCTCCAAACGCAACACACCACGCAAGACCGCGTTATAAAGGCAAGCATGGCTACCGAACTTGTTCCCGAAACGCCCCCCGAATCGTCTCAGGGGCGCGTTGCCAAGAACGCATCAATCTATTTTCTGGGTCAAACCGTCAGTTGGCTTGCCAATATCGTCGTTCTCTCTACAATCCCGCGCACACTGGGCGAAACCGCCATGGGACAATTTGCCTATGTGATGGGCATCGTCACCATCATCAGCTTGTGCGTGATGCTGGGCGGCGAGACATATCTGACTGTCGAGATAGGAAGAGATCGGGTACGAGCCGCCGATTACGTTGGCGCAATGCTCGGGCTTCGGCTTGTTCTGTTTCCTGTATTCGTCCTCGCTTGCCTCGTGGTTTTCGCGCTGGCAAAGGGGATGGACGCCGGATTATGGAGCATGGCGTTTGTTTTCATTGCCGCCTTTCTGATTACGCTCGTCAGTGATCCCTTGCGTGCCGTCATGGTCGGGTGGGAGGACTCCAAGCGTGTTTCCGTTCTCGACCTGATTTTCACCCTGTTTCCCTTGCTGACGCTGCCGTTTTTACGCTATGGCGTGATCACCCAAGCCGTGATCTTTTTCCTGAGTTCTTTGACAGCGTTCCTGCTGCGGTGGCGAATGGTCGGGCAGTTGATTCCTTTGCGTCCTCGGTTCGAACCGGCGGCATGGAAACGCATTATCATCGGCGGATTTCCCTATCAGGCAAATATCCTGATTTTACAGGTTTACGGAGTAGTCAGCATCTTTCTTATCAAACACTTCGCCGACTATGACACTTTGGGCGTGTATTCGCAGGCGCAGCGTCTTTTCTCAGCATTTTTGTTCATTCCCAACGCACTCGGAATGGCACTGCTGCCCTCATTGGCACGAATGGCAGAGGCAAGCGAGCAGGAATTTCGCCAAGTACAGTCACGGGTACTGATTCTTTTACTCGTCATCGCCCTTCCCGTCACAACCGCTGTGTTCTTTATGTCCGATGCCATCAGCCTTTTCCTTTATGGCTCGGCGAAATATGTGGATATGCCGCTTGTCCTCAAGGTCTACTCGCTTGCTATCGCCCCGATCTATATCGTCTCGACAATGTATCAATTTCTGGTGGCTCAAAAACGGGGCGCACTCTGGGCAGGCTTCTTGATGGTCAGTGTCGCCCTGTTCAGCGTGTTCGCCGCCCTACTGATTCCCTACACCTTACGTGTCTATCACAGTGGGGCGACAGGGTGTGTCGCGGCGACCTTTCTGGCAGAATTGTGCAGTGCCTGTTTTGCATTAGCCTTGCTCGGCAATAGTCCATTTAACAGGCAGACACTGCAGCAGATTGGGTGCGCCGTCTTGGCGAGCGGGGGTATGGCGGCGGCATTGTGGTTCACACGCCCTCTAAATCCTCTGGTCTCATTGGCACTGGGATTAATCACTTTTGCGGTGCTGGCATGGCAGCTGCACGCTCTCGCACCGGAAGAACAGCAGCGTGTACGCGCATTATGGCTGCGGATAAGCCGCAAAAAATAACTGCTCTGTTTTCAGGAAGCAATCCCAATGAACATACCGCCTCGAATCTCGCTTGTCACTCCGTCTTACAATCAAGGACAATTTCTGGAAGCGACTCTGCTCTCGGTGCTGGGGCAGGAATATCCCGCACTGGAATACATTGTGATGGACGGCGGCAGCACCGACGACAGCCCCGACATTCTGCGCCGCTATGCTGATCGATTAGCCCATTGGCAGAGTGCCAAAGATGGCGGGCAGGCATCCGCAATCAATGCCGGCTTTGCCCGTTCTACCGGCGACATTCTCGGATGGCTCAACTCCGACGACCTGCACCTGCCGCACACGCTGCGGTATGTCAGCGAGAATCTCGATCCTTCGCAAGCGCAAATTCTTACAGGCAATTACCTCCATTTCTACGATGACGACTCCGGCAGGGCATGGGGAAGTTCTGTGCAAAAGCTCCATGAGAAGCATCAACTCAAACTCTGGGACTATATCACTCAACCCAGCAAATTCTGGACGCGCAAAGCATGGGAAAGCGTGGGAGAACTCAACGAAACTCTTCATTTCACCTTCGATTGGGAATGGTTCCTGCGGGCGCAGCAAGCGGGGGTCGCGTTCAGAAAAGTCGCGCCCTATCTCTCGCTGTACCGTTTCCACTCTGCCCATAAGTCCGGCACGGGCGGCAATACGCGGATGGAGGAAATATTGGGGATTTACGAACGCTTTGCGGGCGCAAATTACCGCGATGCGCTGGTTCAGATCGCGGCACAGCAATCGCGTCTGCGTCGGATACAGCGCATTACGCGGCGGCTCCGTTTGGGCGGCTTATCACCCGCTCTGATGCGCCTTGCCTGTCCGGCTCTGCGGCAGGGCATTTCGCCGCAGGACACCGAAGATATGCTGCAGGTTCAATGAACGCCCTTTCTACCCGATCACGGTTTTGGCTTTTGCAGCACCACAAGAAAGTGATCTTTGCCCCACAGCCCTTTGGGTGCGGTTTGCCATGTGCGGGCGCGGGAAAGCGGATAGAC
>CAZPZP010000373.1:0-4948 GCA_964591025.1 uncultured Chthonomonadaceae bacterium | reverse complement strand
GGCGGACTTGGCGGACAGGGCGGACAGGGCGGGGCAGCAGGTTTACTGCCTACCGGCTTAACGCTCTTCGCCTATGATGCCGATGGAACCCTGCTGATTCGTGTGGAATCCGAAGAGGGAGAGCGTAACCTTGCCGACCTTGAAAAGATCATCGATCTCCTCGATGTCAAGCCCAAGCAGATTCTCATCCGTGCCGAATTCCTGACACTCACACAAAACGATGTCAACTCCTTCGGTATCAACTGGAATTTCCAGCGCGTCAACTTGCAGACAGGTATCAACACCGGTTTCCAGACCTCCAATACGGCGTTCATTCAGTATGCGACAGGCAACCTGCAAACCCAGTTGTCGTTTATTCTGACGACAGGACGCGGCAAAGTGGTGGCGGCTCCCACAGCAACGACGCTCAATAACTTGCCTGTCTCTTTCACAGTGACGCAGACAGTTCCTGTCTTTCTCTCGCAGCCTGTTGTGACCGGCAATGGCAACGTCATTTTGACTTCCACCGTCATTCCTATTCCCTTGCAGACGGGTATGACCATTCTGCCGCGTGTCAACGGCGACGGAACCATTACACTTTTAGGCTCCGTGTTTATTACAACATTAGACGCTCCGGTCGTAGGACCGAATGGAGAAAGCTTCCCTGCCTCGACTCAGCAGACAGCACCTGTACAGCGCATTATTCGGGATGGTGACTCGATGGTTGTCGCGGGTTTGACCAGTAAGAATAACACCGTCAGCACCAACCGCGTGCCGCTCCTCGGCGATCTGCCGCTGATCGGAACGCTGTTCCGTTCGCGCAACGTGACGACGAACGACGCCGACCTGCTGGTCTTTATCACGGCGTCTGTTTTGCCCGACCGCTTGACCAATCAGGGTGTTCCGAGCCTCAACAACGCGCCTGTGGCTCCCGGCGGCGGACTTATTCCTGCTCCCGGCGGCAACAATCCGATGCCGTAATAGGGGCATGAATCGAAAATCGCAACGGTTTTCAACGGACTAAACTCCGTCGCTCAAAGCCTTCGACTGAGTGTCCTTCGGACACAACTCCCTTTTCAATGGGATCGTGTGCGAAGCACACTCGGCGGAACGTCATCGAGCGACGGAGTTTAGTCCGTTGGGTTAATTTCTCTTCTGAGTGAAAGTTTCTTTTGCGTCGTATCCTTCGCAGTCATTGGAGCGGTCTGTGGCGTTCTCTCGTCTTCAATTCGGGGAAATGATTTCCGGGCATTATGTACTGCGTCATCTTCTCAAGCAGGATGCCGCCTACCAATACTGGGAAGCGGAGGACATTCAGGAAAATACCTCGGTCATTCTGCAAGTGTTGACGCTTTCAACCTCCTCCGCTCTGCTGTCCGCACTGCACGATTATTTCGACGAACTCCATTTTTTGCGTCGGCGCGAACTCTACCGTCCTGACTCTCTTTTTTCGGATGCCTCCTATCCTCTCATCTTGCGCTACTCCACACAACCGGAAACAACATTGGAGACTGTTCTACGCGAATTTCCAGCACGTCGGCAGGAATTGCTCTTGCAGGCTGCCGAAACGCTTCATATTCTCCATAATCGCGGCTTGGCGCATGGCAGTCTGAACCCCGATTGTTTTGGTTACCGCGAGGATTATGTGGTGCTTGGCGGATTTGGTTATGCTCCGTTGATTGCACAGGGGAGCGAGGAGATTGTGAGAACTCAGCGGCTTTTCACTGCCCCAGAAGTTCTGCAAACCTATCAGACTAGTATCGCCGCCGATATTTTTGCTTTTGCTCAAATCGCCGCCCAATGGATGCCGGAGATAAAAAGCACCGAGTTTTATCGGCAGGCAACTGAGGTGGAACCGGGGCGGCGTTTTCAGCGTCTTCGCAGTGCAATTAAAATTCTCAAGGAGGAGTGGAGGGGAACCGCGCCGAATAATGGAGGAACGATGATCGCCCCTATGGCGGAGGAGGTTTCCAACGTGCCGCAAGCAAGCATTTTGATTCCCCGTCTGTCTGTGCAAGTCGGTGCGGAGTCGTCGGACTGCGGCACAGTCTCAGGCGGCGGCGATTACCTTTTAGACGATATGGTGACATTGGAGGCAAAGGCAAACCCGCGCTGGCAGTTCGATTGCTGGATTGGAGATGTCTACGAAAAAAGCAATCCCTACACCTTTACGATTGTCGAAAATCTGGAAATTTCTGCCCGCTTTGTTCGTGCCGATAAAGTAGCGTTGAATCTTTTGTGTGAACCGCCCGATGCGGGCGGCATTTGGGGCAACAAGCGGCACGAGCAAGGAAGCCTCACGCAGATACGTGCTGTTCCGACCAATCGCGAATGGGAGTTCGATTATTGGAGCGGCGATTCTCTCAGCGGGCGCAATCCCCTCCTGCTGGCTATGGACACGGGCAAAACCGTGACAGCGCATTTTGTACTGCGCGGCATTGCGACAATGAACGTGCAGATCGATCCGCCGGAAGCGGGACAAATGACCTCACAGCGTCAATTTCCACGTGGGCGACTCGTTCAGGTGCGCGTCGTTCCCGCTAGTCCGCAGTGGAAATTCAGTCATTGGAGCGGCGATATGCAGGGCAATCGGAACGCGCAAGTGGTTCGCCTGCCGCGCTCTTTGTTCGCAGTCGCACATTTTGTTCGGATTGGCGAAACGAACTGAATTTGCCAACCCGTATATAAACTTGTTCGTAAGAATTCGTCCTTGGATGATCAGGGGCGGGTATCAACCTCACGGGATCGCCGCGCAGCGAAATATCCTGACCGTTCCCGTATTTTGTATTGTCAGAAGGAGACATCTAAAGATGGGTGTAACATTGAATAAGGGCGGCAATATGTCGCTCACGAAAGCCGCTCCCGGTCTTACCAAGATCGTCGTGGGTTTGGGCTGGGATGTCCGCGCAACAAGCGGCAACGATTTCGACCTCGACGCCAGCCTGTTTATGGTGGCGGAAACCGGCAAAGTCCGCTCCGATGCCGACTTCATCTTTTATAACAACCTGCGCTCCGCCGATGGCTCGGTAGAGCATACCGGCGACAACCGCACCGGAGAGGGCGATGGCGACGATGAGGCGATCAAGGTTGACCTGAGCAAAGTTCCCGCCGACATCTCGCGACTGGTCGTGGGCGTCACGATTCACGAGGCACAGGCACGCAGCCAAAACTTTGGAATGGTGGCTACGGCGTTTATCCGCGTGGTCAATGGCGACGATAACACCGAAATTGGTCGCTACGATCTGTCGGAAGATTCCAGTTCGGAGACGGCGATGATGTTCGGGGAAGTGTACCGCAACGGCGAGGAATGGAAGTTCCGCGCTGTGGGTCAAGGCTTCAACGGCGGGCTTGGTCCGATGGCGGCAAGTTTCGGTGTCAATCTCGGCTAAGCAAAGCCTTGTGTGGATCGCTCCCGATCTTGAGATCGGGAGCGGATTGAAACAAACAAACGGTTGCTCTGAACGACAGTCTGCAAAGGAGAGAGAGCATGAGTATCAGTCTTGTTAAGGGGCAAAAAATTTCCCTCGCCAAAGATTCGGGGGCGGCATTGAGCCGCGTCATCATGGGATTGGGCTGGGATGTAAAGAAAGTACGCGGACTCTTCGGCGGCTTGAAAGATGGTCCTGAAATCGATCTGGATGCTTCCTGCGCGGTGTTCGACGAAGGCAAAAATCTATTGGACTCGATTTGGTTCAAACAACTCAACAGCAAAGACGGCAACATTAAACATACCGGCGACAATCGCACAGGAGCAGGAGACGGCGACGATGAGCAGATTATCGTGGAGTTGGCGAACCTTGCGCCCACAGTAAAATCTCTTGTTTTCGTAGTCAATAGTTTCACCGGACAAAGTTTTGCCAAGATTGAAAACGCCTTCTGTCGAATTGTGGATGCCTCCAACAATCAGGAAGTGGCGCGGTTCGAGTTGAGTTCTCAAGGGGAACATACGGCTCAGATCATGGCAAAAGTGTATCGTCATAACGGCGAGTGGAAAATGCACGCCATTGGTGAAAATACTTCGGCGCGTACATTCCATGAACTCATGCCTGCAATACTGCCGCACTTGTAACTGACAGCAACGGCATAGAATTTGCCTCTCCTGCCTCTGTAATCTCTTCCTTTGATTTGAGAAGACTATAGGGGCTTTTATCACCCATAAGGTGATTTGTGAAACCGAAAGGAAACCTCGAAGCGTGTTCCGATTTTTGACCGGCGGCGAATCTCATGGTCCATCACTCTCTGCGATCATCGAAGGGCTGCCCGCAAACTTGCTTTTAGATTTCGATGCCGTGAACCACCAACTGAAACGGCGGCAGGGCGGCTTCGGGCGCGGCGAACGCCAACAGATGGAGACGGATACCATAGAGGTGCTTTCGGGTGTGCGTCATGGCAGAACGATGGGAGGTCCGCTGACGCTACTCGTTCGGAACAAGGCGTTCGATAAAGACCCGCAGAATTGGGGGCAGCGCATGGCGATTTTGCCGGTAGAAAATCCGCCGAAAGAGTCGCAACAACCGCGCCCCGGTCACGCCGATTTTGCCGGAATGATGAAATATCATGTGCCGGATTTGCGCCCGATTTTGGAGCGTTCGAGCGCACGCAATACTGCCGCACTGGTGGCAGTCGCCGGGATATGCCGCAGTCTGCTCGCGAGTGCGGGAATTGAGATTGTCAGTCATGTGGTAGTGATTGGCGGGATCGGGGCGAAGTTTGCGGGCAAAGTGGACTATCGGGAAATCGCGGCGCGTGCCGAGGAATCGCCTGTCCGCTGTGCCGATCCCGACGCCGAAGCCCGAATGATGGCAGCCATCGAAGTCTGTATGCAGGAAGGGACTCGTGACACGTTGGGCGGTATTTTCGAGGTGGTGGCTCTTGGCTGTCCGCCCGGATTGGGGAGTTTTGTCCATTGGGATCGCAAACTGGATTCGCGGCTTGCGGCGGCACTCATGAGCATTCAGGCGATCAAAGG
>CAZPZP010000372.1:0-4952 GCA_964591025.1 uncultured Chthonomonadaceae bacterium | reverse complement strand
CCCCAACCCCTCTCCTGATACCCGAACAAGTTCGGAGGAGAGGGGAGTCCATACAGGGAAGGGTGCGTCTGAAAGACGCTTGTTTTTTCCAGACGGGGGTTTAAAACCTCCGGTGCGAGAGGTGAGTTAGTACTTAGTTCGCGTAAATTTTAGTGTTTTTGGAAACAAGGTTTATGCTGGAGCGACGCGGAGACACACCTGAATTCGCAAGTCGGAAATCTTGCCATGAACCTGCAAAATCGTCTGTTTATCGCTGATTTGAGCGAAAAGGCGGCGCACCGTGATATCGTCTGCCTATATTGAGACTTGGCGAACGAGAAGTAGAGCGTGCATCGCGGTTGTATTTCAGGAGAGAACCTGATATTCGTATTCGCTGCGAAATTCTGCTTCAACTCGCTCGATTTGGCGAGTGTGAAGATCAATTGAATCTGGTCAGTGCTTCTTAATCTTTGTTTCTATGCTCTTTCAAACACAACTCCCCCGCCTCTCAAACGAGAAGCAGGGGAGTTGTGTTTGTCATATTCAACCAAACGAATTTGGCTTAGAACTTGACTGCGAGCTGGGTCGTGAAGACGGTAGCAACACCGCCCCCATTTCCAGCTGCACCAAAGCCCGTATTAGTGAAGCCACCACTGAAGTTGTCTACCGAAATGATCTGGTAGCCCAATTTCAATGCCGTGTTGGTTGCAAGATTCAGACCTGCGTTGATCGTCAAGTACTGCTCTTGCGGCCTCGCGCCTCCGAAAGTACCCGATGTGCCGCCTGTGAGATCGTAGAACACGCCCTCATAGTCTACACCGACGTTGAACTTGCTGCTGAGGTTGAACTTTGCACCGGCATTGACGCGATTGATATTGTCACCAATTGTCAAATAGCCGGGACGATTACGTGCGCCTTCGAGAAGGTCACCACCGAAGTAGAGACCGATCTTGTTGCTGAGCTTATAGTTCACGCGAGCAAATGGACCTTTGACGTTGGTCGGGTTGTACCACGAGCCAATCTTGTTCCAGAAGCCCGGTGCGCCAAAGCGCGGGTCGTAATACTGATAACCGGCTTCGATTTTGATCGGACCGCTATCGTATCCTGCCGTCACCAAAAAGGCGTTGTTGTCATCGTTGCTTTGCCCGTCACCCTGATCGAAGCTGCGTTGCGTTACACTTTTTGCGACTTCTGCGTTCAATGCAAAGCGACCCGATTTTTTCAGCGTGAAGTTGGCTCCGTAGACAACAACATTGGAGAAGGGAGCGGCTGCGCCCGGTGCATTCTGGTTCGGCGCAAGGGTGGTCGCGGCATCGCCGTTGAGCGAGAACGTCGTTGCGCTCACGCCCAACTCGCCAAGCCCAAACAACGGAACACCGATTTTGATACCAGCAGTCTGGTTCGCAGCGACGTTCTGTCCGATGGTATTGATACCAAACGGGCGGTTAATACCGGCTTGGAGATTGCCACCGAGCAGACGCTGTTGTTGTCCGATACCACCGATAAGCGGCTGATTGAATGATGCACCGCCTTGCAAGGTCGGAGTTGCGAAACTTGCCGCCCAGATGGAGGTAGTCGCGCTTCCGAATTTGCTCGACAATCGGACACCATCCTGTGCATAGTTACCGTCATCGAACAACGGAACGTCGAAGTAAGCGTCTGTATCGGGGCGATAGTAGGTCAACGGTGTCAGGCTGTGCAGATAGCGACCAACCGTCAAAACGGTGTTGCTGCCGAAGCCGCCAATCGGGATATCCAATTGCGCCTGATAAGGAATGAAATCCGTTGCCAGACTGTTGCCAGAACCGCCGCCGGCAGGACCACCAATTGCTTGGTTTGCAACGGAGGCTGTGTTCAGCGTGTTACCACGATAGGCAAAATAGTTCGTAGCAACAAGGTTACCAGTGAACTTAACATCGCCTCTAAGGTTCGCTTTGGCTTCGAGGTTGACTGCATGAAGAACATCCGCTCTGCCAAAGTGGGTGCTGCTCGCTTGGCGGGTTGCGCCGCTGTAGTCCACGAAACCGAAGCGGGAGCGATCTGTACGTGCGCCGACAAAAAAGCCGCCGCCCCACTGGATCATCTCGTTCATACGCTTCTTGAGTGCCGCGACGTCTTTGCTCAGACCTTCGAGGCGATTGTTGATGTCGCGCACGTTAGCACCGAGGGACGCGAGTTCGTTGCGGAACTCATTGGTGAGAGCCATCAATCGAGCCAGCTCGTCGGGAGTAAGACCGGGATCGCCCTTGTCGCCCTTGTCGCCCTTGGGACCGGTTTCACCCGTGTCGCCTTTAGGACCGGCTGTACCACCTGTGCCGGTTGGAAGGTTGTCCAAAGCACGCTTCAGTGCGACGGCGAACTCATAGCGGGTGAGGGTACGTTTGCCACGGAAGTAGCCATCCGGGTAGCCTTCGAGGATTTTCTTTTCCTGAAGTTCGGTGACTGCCTTATACGCCCAGTGGTTGGTGTCGAGATCTTTAAACGCATCCTGTGCGCTTGCGGGAATCGACCATGCCAGAGCGATTGCGGCGAGAGAGGCACCGAGATAAGGAAGAACCTTTTTCAATGCGATACTCCTTGCAATACGATTGCAGACGTGATGCCGAACGTGAGAGGTGTTGCGGCATCGGGGTGATAAATCCCGTGTCTACCACATCGAACAGCACAAGGAACAGGAGATGGTTTAGACGATCTGCTTCGTAAGTATGAGGGGGGTTGGAAGAAGAGTGTCCATGTTTCCACTTCTCCTTGCCCGCTCCACTGCGGATTAAGAGCCTTCTAAACGCATTCCGAACCTCGCGGTCTTCTGCGGGGAATACGGGGCTGTTGTCCCAAACGGGGTTTCACGGCGCAAGACGTTTGCGGGGCGATTTCTGTTCCCGAAATTTTTTCACGGCGTCCGTTGTGGACAAACATTGGATAGAGCATGACATAATGGGCGAATCTTTGTCAACCTTTCTGTGACCAATTTCACAGACTTTGGCAAAAATTTCCTGTCTTTTTTGCGGGGGGTCTTTGGCAAGCGACCCTGCCGCCGAATAATTCCCTTCCACCAGTACGTTTGCGTATGCCCATTTGTGACATTTTTCCTTGATTTCTTGCATTTTCTTGCATTGGGGATGCGAATCCAATTGAGGGCAAATGTCGTTTTCCGGGTGTTGAAAACACCCGTCAAGAAAAAACAAGCGTCTGAAAGACGCCAATGCGTTTCCGTTTGGAGGCAGTATGCGTCAGAAAGACGCTTGTACTTTGATGCCGGGTACGTTCTGTACCTGGATGGACTCAATTTGATTCGCATCCTTGCATTGAACTGAAAAAGGATTTTGTAGAGATTTTGGCGAATACAAGAGGCAACTCTTTTTCAAGGATGTTTCCTGCCCTATGCGAACTCGAACTCTTTGCTTTATTCTCCCTGCGCTCTTTCTCTGCATGACGGCGGTTTCCAGTCCTGCGGCAGTGCGCTTTGTTGTGACCTATCCTAAAGAGACGCTGCCCGACACGTTTAGCGGGCGCGTTGTTGTGTATCTTGGCAAAGGCGGCGGTGAGCCGCGCTTCGGACCGAATTGGTTCAATCCTCAGCCGATGTATTCGGCAAAATTTACGCGCATTCAGCCGATGCAGCCGATGACGATTGACGAAACTGCCATCGGATTTCCGGGCAAACTCTCGGAGATTCCGGCGGGCGAATATACGGCTCAGGCGGTCTGTGATCGCAATTTGGGCGGCAGAATGATTGGCGGCAGTCCCGGCAATCTCTACTCGGAACCGCAAAAGGTCACGATTACGGCGGGACAAGAACAGACGATCACGCTCACCTGTGACAAAGTGGTGGCGGAGCGTGTCTTCCGAGAGATAGAGCGCGTTAAGGAAGTCAAAATCGAATCGAAACTGCTGTCCAAATTCTATGGACGCCCGACCTATTTGCGTGCCGCCGTCGCTTTGCCGGAAGAGTTCGCGACGCAGCCAGATCGCAAATTCCCGATAATTTATGAGGTTCCCGGCTTCGGAGGGCGGCACTATAATCTGAGCGGGGCAAGCGGTTCGCGCCGTACTGTCCGCAATGGCGAGGCGTTTCTATATGTGGTTCTCGATCCCGATTGTCCTTTGGGGCATAGCGTGTTCGCCGACAGTGCCAATAACGGACAGTGGGGCAAAGCGTTGACGACGGAATTGATTCCCGCCATTGAGAAGCAGTTTCGGGCGTTCGGCACGATGCCGACCCGCTATGTGACTGGACATTCGAGCGGCGGCTGGTCGAGCCTGTATCTGCAAGTGACCTACCCGGAGGTGTTCGGCGGCTGTTGGTCTACGTCGCCCGATCCTGTGGATTTCCGCGATTTTCAGCAGATCGACCTTTATGGTTCTGCCTCCAATATGTTCACCGATTCGGCTGACAATCCGCGCCCGCTCGCCCGTACTGGAGATCGCCCTACAATTCTTTATAAGCGGTTCAGCGATATGGAGCGTCCCATTCGCGGCGAGCAGTTGGGATCGTTCGAGGCGGTATTCAGTCCCAAAGGCAAAGACGGCACACCGCGCCCTCTGTGGAATCGTGACACCGGCAAAATTGATCCCGAAGTGGCGGAAGCGTGGCGCAAATACGACATTGGCTTGACCCTTCGCACCCGCTGGAAGGAGTTGGAGCCGAAACTGCGCGGCAAAATTCATGTCTATATGGGCGACATGGACACCTTTTACTTGGAGGGCGCAGTCAAACTCCTGCAACAAGATATGGCGCGACTGAAAGCGGGCGTGATGATCGAGATTGTTCCCGGCGATCACGGTTCAATGATGACTCCTGCCCTCCGAACGCGCATGGATGAGGAGATGGCGGCGCAATTCAAGAAGGCGACGGCGAAATAGATGTAGATATTGTGAAGTTGCCGGGAAATGGATGTGCTTAAAGTTAGGGCAAGTCCGGGTCTCGTCGTTGTACACATCTCATTGCTGATAGCCAATGCTAAATATTGACA
>CAZPZP010000371.1:0-4972 GCA_964591025.1 uncultured Chthonomonadaceae bacterium | reverse complement strand
GATACATCGGTAGCGAATGCGGCGCGAATCTGGAAGATACCCGGCACGCTTGCGTGCAAAGGAGACAACCTGCCAGAGCGTCCGCACCGTCGCGCTCAGTTTGTCGCGATGCCCGAAGCGTCGGAACCTGTCCCGTTAGAGACATTGACCGCGCTTTCCGCGCTTCGTCCTCTGATGATACAGGAGCCATCTTTCACACGCGAGAAAGGCTTTGAGTTGCGCGAACGGCTAACCCAGTGGGGCGTGTCGGTAGACAAAGAGGCGGACTATCAAGGCGGGCGCAAACTCATCCTTGAAGTCTGTCCCTTCAATTCCGATCATCACGCCCCCGATGCCGCTGTGTTTGTGATGCCGTCCGGTGCATTAGGTTTTCGCTGTCAGCACAATTCCTGTCAAGGCAGGACGTGGCAAGATGTGCGCGAACACTTCGAGCCGGGTTATCGAGACAGGGCAGCACGTCCGGTGCAATCACTCCGAGGCTACGAAATAACACGAAATAACGAAAGAAGTCCCCATTCTGAGGGGGTTACTTCGTTAAATTCGTCTCTTTCGTCATCAATAACGAAAGAAAATCGCCCTGCTCCCTTGCATGAGGCAGCCTATCACGGCATTGTCGGGGACTTTGTGCGGACAATCGAGCCGCACACCGAATCCGATCCCGTCGCGATCTTGGTACAGTTTCTCATCGCGTTCGGGTGCGTCATCGGACGAAATGCCTTCTGTGAAGTCGAAGCTTCTCAGCATTATGGCAATCTGTTCACCGTCTTGGTCGGACGCTCGGCACGCGGACGGAAAGGCACGTCTTGGGGGTGGGTACGCAGGGCGTTTGCGTCCGTTGATGAGACGTGGGAGGCAGATCGGGTCGTCGGCGGACTGTCATCAGGCGAGGGATTGATTCATGCTGTACGCGATCCGGTAGAAAAGATGATGCCCATCAAAGAGAAAGGGCGCATTGTGGACTATCAGAAAGAAATCGTTGATGAAGGCGTTTCCGATAAGCGATTGCTGGCAACCGAGGAAGAATTTGCTCGAACGCTTCAAGTGATGGAACGCGAAGCGAATCCCCTCTCTGCTGTGATTCGGCAAGCCTGGGATTCCGGCAAATTGCGCGTCATGACCAAGAACCCAACCCAAGCGACAGACGCGCATATCAGCATCATCGGGCATATTACACGGGACGAATTGCGCCGCCTGATGACAGACACGGCAAAGACCAACGGCTTCGGGAATCGGTTTCTATGGATGTATGTCGAGCGCAGCAAAGAACTGCCCAATGGTGGCAACCTGAACCCTGCCGCACTTGACCCCATTATCGAGCGGATACGGAAGGCAGTCGCGTTCGGGCGGCAAGTCCATTGCTTCAATCGTGACGCCGAGGCAGGAGCCATCTGGAATGCCCTGTATTCTGAACTGACACGGGAAGAAGCCGGAATGATCGGTATCTTGACGAATCGAAGCGACCCCATCGTTCTGCGGTTGTCGTTGCTGTATGCCTTGCTGGACTGTTCCCTGACCATTCGCAAAGAACACTTAGCGGCGGCAATGGCAGTGTGGGAATATGCGGCACAGTCGGTGCGCTACGTATTCGGCGATGCACTTGGCGATCCCGTTGCCGACGAAATTCTGCGCGTCCTGCGGGAAACGCCCGAAGGCATGACACGCAGCGAACTTTCGACAGGGATATTCAACAAGAACCAATCAGCAGAGAAAATCGGGCTGGCACTGCAAACCCTGCTGATGCACGGGCTGGCAGTCTGCGTGCGAGACACCGAAACCGGAGGACGCCCCGCAGAGCGTTGGCAAGCCGTTCCGAGACAGGAGCAAGAACAATGAGCAAGCCATCGAGTCTCATGCGGTTCTTTCAGTCAGAAGCTGCCGAAAAGCACGATTCTGAAAACGTGACAGGTGACGAAAGAAACGAAAGAAACGAAAGAAGTCCCTCGTTAGCGGATGATAATTCGTTAAATTCGTTTCTTTCGTCACCTGATGCAGACGAGTTGACTCGTCCGTTTGCTGAACTGATTGCCGAGGCACGGGCAGAGAAGTTGCCTCTCTTCAAGCCTCCTGAACTCTTGGACGGCGTGCCAATCTGGGGGCTGAATGGCATTGTCTTAGCGAATGCGGCGGGCGTTCGCAGTGCGTTAGAGCATAGAAACAGGGAAGCGGCAGAAAAGTATTGCGGCGTACTAGTGGGTCATTTGTCGCGGTAACCGACATAATTTTGAGATTGGATGCGCCGGAATTTATGTCGGTCTATAAAGCAAGTGACCCACTAGCACGGTGCAAGGCAATGGCGCAGCAGTTCGCCCAAAAGGAACAGGAGCCACAATGCGAAGACGATTGAAACAATGGTTGAAGTGGATGCTCCGGCGTCCGTTTCTTATCGAAGCGTTGATACTTCTCGAAGCAAAGTCTTTCGAGAAAATCCCGAAAGGTACAGCATGACAAAATACTCCGACCAAACCAAAGCCGAAGCGTTGACACTTCTCGATGCCAACAACGGCAACATCAGCCGCACCGCCGAACAACTCGGAATGCCCCTCGTAACCTTGTGGGAATGGGCAAGGGGGCGCGTTCACCCGGACGTTCAGGGAATGCGGGCAGGTATGACACAGCAGTTAGGTGACCGGATGGAACTCCTCGCCGTGACGTGCCTTGATATGCTGCCGAGCAAGTTGGAAACTGCCACTGCCGCCCAACTCGCCACCATCACCGGAATAGCCATTGACAAAATGCAGATTCTGCGCGGCAAGCCCGACACAATAGCAGCCACCATGCCGCCCCTCACCGATGAGGAACGGATCGAGCAGCTAAAGGAACTTTTCGAGCGGGTAAGGAAACGTAAAGAAGCAGAAAACGCACAGCACGCGAAAACCGAAATGCCGCAGTAATAACGCCACCGAGAGAAGTTTATCGCTCTCGGTGGCTTTTTATGTTTCGATTCTTCGTAACTGTTGCACTGTAACTTTGTCTCCTCTGCGTATGTCAAGATTCCGACTCCACTTTCAAGAGGCTAATTAATGATTACGGGTTTAGAATTAAGGATTACAAATCTTCGTCCGCCAATTTTCACAGTGTTCGTCCCAGAAAACAAGCAATTAGAGTTTTTTGAGAAACGTATCCGGCTCGCCTTGGTCGAGGACGAAACCGTTCTGGCATTGACAGCGAGTTCCAAAAGAAAAGCCCTTACTACTGTTTCGGCAAATATGTTTTTTGCCAACGACTTAACGGAGTATTTAGCGTCTAAAATCGGAGAATCAGTAGATTTGGAAGATTGTGTCTTCCGCCTCATTGATCTGCTTTCTTTTGCGACACGGCGCGGCGTATCTTTCCGTAATCCGCGAATGTGGAGGGGGAAAGGACATCCAATTGTTCGCGGAGAATGTGACGTGCGGCGTTTGCTCAAACTGGACACAGATTATATTCGACTGATTGAAACAGGCTTGCCTCGTCTACTCTCGAAAGACTATCGGGAAAATCTGATGATAGGCACTGCACTCAGATGGTTTCTTGGTGGGGCATCAACAGACTACAACGAAATGCGCTATATGAGGCTCTACGTAGTACTGGAAATGCTGGCAAATCGGTATTGTGATATGAATACGCATACGAAACCGCCGAAATCTTCCCGTGTTGTTCACTATATGCAGGCGATGGGGATCAGTCAAGACGAGAGCGTAGGCACAGCCCTAAATGATTTGAGAAGTTCCATCGTTCATGGGGACTCGGACAAACAGTTCAAGGAAAAGGCAAAGAAGTTTGCTCCGAATGTCCTTCAATCATCTGCTGTTTTTCAGCAACTTTTCCCTGACCATCCATATCCGCCGAATCCAGAAAGTTCTAATGATTGTCTCATCGAGGCAACAGAGTTCCTAAAAGGGCAGATTGAGCAACTGTTCATCAAATTGCTCATGGAATAGGACGCGGATACATAGGATTCCTTTTTAATCGGCAGGGGGAACTATCTTTCTCCTGCCGATTAAAAGGAATCTACTCCGTCACACAGCGCGGCGTCGAAGTTTCGAGCGTCCCTGTTCATCTTGCGGCAGTCGCAGAATTTTGCCTTGTTCGGGTTCCGTGCGTTGTTCGGCAAGGTCGGCAACCTGCTTTGCCTGTTGTTCGTTCAGGTGCAGATAGATCGCGGTAGTGGACAAATGAGCATGACCGAGAGCGGACTGAATCGAGCGAATATCCGCACCTTTGGCAAGCAGTCTTGAGGCGAACTGATGGCGAATACTGTGCGGCTGGATATGAGCGCGTTCGGCAAATCCGGCACAGCGTTTGACGGCATCGAAGAGACGCACCAGACCGAGTTCGGCAAGGCGGCGCGTCCGGTCTGAGAGGAACAGGTAATCGTGAGAGACATTCTGAGGGCGAATGATCAGCCATTCCCGAATCGCCGTCAAGCAGGTATCGCCGACATAAACCATCCTGCTCTTGGAGCCTTTGCCGTTGCGGACAAGCAAGCATTTGTCAGACAGGTTCACGTCGGACACGCGCAGATCAAGCAGTTCGCTTCGCCGGATTCCTGAAAAGATGAGAATTGCGAAGACGGCACGGGCAAGGGTGACTTTGCGGGCATTAGGAAGGCGTTCGGCGGCATCGAGCAGGGCAAAGGCTTCCTCCTCTGTAACCATAGTTCGCCGTGCTGCATCCTTCTTCGGCATCGTGAGTGCCTTCGTGGGATTGACTTCCAGAATGCCGTTCTCGACCAGAAAGACGCCGAGTCCGGTGATCGGGTGAAACCGTCCGCGTATCGTGCGGGGGCGCAATCCTTCCCCGCTCAGATAGTACAGATAACGCCTCAGAACAGGAGTGGTGAAGGCATCGAGGGTCGGATCGGGATAGCCGTTTGCTTCGAGCCAGCGGAGCAGTTGACGCAGGTTCGAGGCATAGCCCGTAACCGTGGTGGTTCGGGCCAGCCGTCGTTCATGCGTGATAAAGTTCACATAGTCTGTGATCGCATCAGAGA
>CAZPZP010000370.1:0-4983 GCA_964591025.1 uncultured Chthonomonadaceae bacterium | reverse complement strand
CGCCGGTAGCGGCAAGCAGATTGATCGGAATGCGATAGACAACACTTGCCGAGTAATTTGCAGTATCTCCCATTCCAAAAGTCGAATCGTCCGGATTCGGATTGGCGTCATCATAATTCCACGTCGCTTCGCTGAAATTGGTGGCGAGCGGACGCGCTTCAAGAGGATTTTGTTGTGCTGTGGCGAGTGTATAATTGCTGGCACGTTGACTTGTCACGGTCAGAGTCGCTTCGGTGATCCGATAGTACTGCCCTGCCGCCAATTGCGGAACCGCCGCCAAATTCCACTTGAGATAGGCATACGAATAATCGCCGGGCGGATAGGTCGGGTTGATGCTGGAATTGCCCATTCCCCAGATACGGAAAATGGGATCACCCGCCGGGTCGCCCGCATTTCCATAAACCCAAACATCATCGGAGGGCGTTGCCGCGTACACGCCCTGCGCCTGTGAGACAGACGCCAAGCCCAAGAGACCACCGAAGAGGGTAACAACTCCCATTGAAGCGCGTCGTGTCGCTGTCATTTTGCGTTCCTCTTTTGTCTTTTACGTCGCAAACTTACAATTCCGGCAGGAACCAAAACTGCCGCCAAAGTCGCCGCTGTTCCGGGTTCCGGCACGGCTTGATAGCGCAGCAATAACTGAGGTCCTAAACCTGTCGGCGAATCTTTCGAGTAGAGGCGATAGGTCGCGCCGCCTTGTCCCGCCGGACTGAGCGTGCTGGTGAACGCAAGCCCAAGTTCGCCATTGCCATTGACCGCGTTGTTGAAATAAGTGGAAAAGTCGCCTTCGGCGAGCAGGTCAATGGCGATTTGGAAGCCGTTAACTCCGGCGGTTCCTCGCGGCAGATAGTTGGAAAGGTCGCCGGTTCCAAAACGATTTGCGCCGGGTGTGAGTGTGGCAGAATCGGCGAACGCCCATGTGTCTTCCTCGAAATTGGTTCCGACGGGACGCGCTTCGAGCGGATTGGCAATTCCTTGGGAGAGGGTATAGCCGGGCTGTGCGGCACTCACCTGATTGGTCACAAGGAGTTTGGCTTCGGCAAGGCGATAATTCCCTGCTCCGACACCGCCGACATTCCACTTGGCATAACTGTATGACCAGTTTTCAGGGGCAGGAGAAGTGGACGCAACGGCAGAAGTGCCATTGCCCCAAGCGCGAAGAAATCCATCGGCAGTTTGGTCACCCGCGAAACTGTAAACCCAAACATCGTCTGTCGGGAGCGATTGATAGGTCTGCGCGAACGCAGGGGCAGTACACAACGCAAACGCGGCACAAAAAACAAGATGTTTCATAAAAATTCCTCAATCTCCAGTACAGCAGAACATCTCGCGGGAGTTCCTTTGGTGACTGCAAATACTGAGTGCGATTCCCAAAGCGTGCGAAATCAGAACGGGAGAAAGAGGTGAATGGGGTAAACTACCGTGTGAACCGAGTGCGGTCTTTGCCGTATTCGCCTACGCCGCAGGTATCTCCAAACATCTGCGGCGTTCTTCTCATTTTCTGAACAGAGAAAGCGTCTTGCATCGCAGCATAAAAACTCTTTAGCAAGGACGATTAAAAAGAGTATAGCCTCTCTAAAGCAAGTGAGTCAATACCCTAATGAAAATTTTTAGACTCGACTACACAAATTGTTGACGGAACACGATATGAAAAATGATCCTAAAAAGCAAAACTCGAAAGCGAGCAAGCCAACTCCAACGCCCTGCGAACTCGCCAAAGCGAAACAAAGAAATACCGAAATCACCCTGCGGCTCGAAGAGTTGTATGGAATTCCCAGCCAGCACTCACGCTTCGATCCGCTCGAAGAGTTGGTTGCGTGTATTCTGTCGCAGCATACGAGCGATGTGAATTCCTACCGTGCCTTCCTGAGTTTACAGCAACGCTATCAAAATTGGCAGGAAGTCATAGACGCTCCGACGAATGAGTTAGCGGACACCATTCGTTCGGGCGGGCTGGCGAACAGCAAGGCTCCGCGCATTCAGAACGTCCTGCGGATCATTCAGCAGGATCAGGGCAAACTCTCGCTTGATTTCCTGAGAGAGTTATCGAATGCCGAAGGTCGCGCCTATCTGCTCAATTTGCCCGGCGTCGGACCCAAAACCGCCGCCATCGTTCTGTGTTTCGCGCTGGGGCGTCCCGTGCTTCCCGTGGACACGCACATTTTTCGCGTGTCGTGGCGATTGGGACTCATCGAAAAGCGTATCGGCGAGGCAAAGGCGCACGACGCTCTGCAAGCCCAAGTCGAACCCGAACTCACATTTCGATTTCATGTTGCCCTGATTACGCACGGCAGGAAGGTATGTAAAGCCCCGACGCCGAAATGTACTGAATGCACATTGACCGATTTGTGCCGCTATTATAAAGAACAACGCGAAGCCAAAACGCTCGCCGCAACCGTCTAACCTGCCATGAACACGCACGAACGCAAAACCGAAACGCCGCCCACCGGAACCGTCACGCTGATGTTTACCGATATGTCCGGGTCATCGCGAATGTGGGAGACGTTTGGAGATCGATTCATTCCCGTTTGGCAGGCGCACGATGCCATTCTGCGCGATGCGTTTCAGCGTTTCGGCGGGTTTGAGGTGAAAACAGAAGGCGATGCGTTTATGGTGGCGTTCGCCGATGCCGCCGCCGCTCTGAACTGCGCCCTGTTCGTTCAAGCCGCCCTGTGCCGCTATCCGTGGCCCGAAGACATTGGACAGCCCCGCATTCGAGTCGGATTGCATACGGGCGAGCCATTTCTCTATAACAACGATTATTTCGGTCCCGTCGTCAATCGCGCCGCGCATATTTGCAATTCGGGGCATGGCGGGCAGGTGCTGCTTTCCGATGACACCAAAGCCGCCGTTGGTAAGCAGATTGACCCTAAAATCGTTCTGCAAGAATTGGGAGATTATCGCCTCAAGGATATGGGAACGCCGCAATGCTTGTATTCCGCGACGCATCCCAGTTATGAGGCTCCGCGATTTGCCCCACCGCATACCCTCGACTCACAGCCTAACAACCTGCCGGTTCAGCGCACGACGTTTGTCGGGCGGGCAAAGGAGATCGAGCAAGTGGCAGCGTTCCTCGCCAAAGGCGAAAAGCCGGTTCTGACCCTGACCGGACCCGGCGGAATCGGCAAAACGCGCCTGTCCCTGCAAGCCGCCGCCGCAACTGCCGAATGGTTTCCCGATGGCGTCTGGTATGTTCAACTCGTCACGGCGACGGACGTAGAATCTGCCGCAAAGGAGATCGCCGTCGCCATGCAAATCCGCCTCGACGCCAAGTCGAGCGCGTTGTCGCAGGTGCGGGCGCATCTCGCGGGGCGGCAGTGTCTGCTCATTCTCGATGACGCCAATCGTGTTCCCGAAGCCGACAGATTGATCCGCGAACTGCTCACCGATACGCACGGATTGCGCTGTCTTGCCACAAGCCGCGAGTCGCTGCAAATTGCCGAAAGTGATGATCTCACCGTCGAGGGAATGAACAGCGAACCCGAAGGCGAAGAGCGTGCTATCGAAACGGATGCGGGGCGGCTGTTTCTCGAACGCGCCTCGGAAGCCGACCCGAACTTCAAGATGTCGCAGAAAGAGACTCGCTCCGCCGAGGAATTGCTCGATCTCCTTGACGGCGTGCCGATCAGTATTGAGAGTGCGGCGAAAATGATGGACAAAGTCGCGCCGTCGGTGGTGCTGGAGTGGCTGAACCAGAATCTTCAACCCAATCGCGTTCCGGCAAAATCTCCCGGCGTTGAGAAATTTCGCAATATCCTGCGGGATGGAGCGCAGAGGGTTTATGAGACGGTGGAAGAGCGAACACGGATGGGCGTCGCCAATTTCGGGCAGTTGGTTCAATCTATCGCCAATGTCGCCACAGATCGCCATAATGACGCCGAGGCAGCCGAACTCGGACGTGAATCGCTGAAATTGTCACAGGAAGCGGGAGACGATCTGGGCGTCGCGGCGTCCTTGCGGCAGCTTGCGGCGGTCAAGTGGCGGGGTGGTGACCGGCAGAGTGCCGTCGTTCTCCACAGTGCCGCGCTTCAACTCGCCCGCAAGCATGATGCACCGGACTGCACCGAGTATGAACGCGAACTGGCGGCATATCAAGGGCAAATTCTGCCCGAAGACGGCGAAATTACAGTAACCTTCGAGATTGAGACTGCCGTTCAGATGGCGATGGAATAGGGACAGCAAAAAGCCTCTCGCGAAAATCTTTCGAGAGAGGCGAGAACTCCAGTTTCCTGAAATTATTTGCGGCGTCGGCGCAGTACCAACATTCCGCCCATCGTGGTCATGCCAATCAAGAGCGCGACAGAACCGGGTTCAGGAACGGCACTGGTCAACTGAAACGCATTGTTGCGTTGCGGATTCAAACCGCTTCCAGTGCCCACTGCGGTGCTGTTCGTTCCGATAGTCGGGGCTGTCGTGGTGAAGAACCAGCGACCCGTTGAGCCAGTACGCGCAGTGAGCTGCATGAAGCCATTCGAGGGAATTGCACCCAAATTGCTCAAGCCGCTGATTGTCCAGATGAAGTCGCCAGCTTGAGGCAACTGCACGCCAAATCCTGTGACAAAGGTCTGAGCTGAATTGAAGAAATTGATGTCTATGATTCCATTGGTAGCACCCACGCCGCCAACGAACTGGAGGTTATCAAGAACAAAGGTTGGAGCCGAGGTTGCCGCTTGATAATCATCAGTGGAAAGCACACCTGTAGCGCGGGCGAATGCCGAATAGGGATCGGGGATACCAGAGTAGACGACGGGACCGACTGCGGCGAGCTCTAATGATCCGATTTCGCGTGAAGTCGCGATAATTTGGGCGTTTGCCACGCTGGTAATTCCGAGAGCGAGCAAGCCCGTGAGCGCGACGGATGAGTTACGAAGAGAGAGCATAAGTGAGTTTCTCCTAAAATAGAGTTGAGTAGACGCTTCTCCCATGTGCGGGTGCGAATCAAATTTAGGGCATTTTGTGTTTTGTGTCGAAATAAGGAGGCAT
>CAZPZP010000369.1:0-4995 GCA_964591025.1 uncultured Chthonomonadaceae bacterium | reverse complement strand
AGAGACTTCCTGCGGGTTCGTCCGCAGGACGTCTGTTTTTCAGTCGGGTACGTGATCTCTACCCGACTCTTGCAAGAGGTCTACTACCGAAATCAATGATGCCATAACCCATTCCCCAATCACCAATCAGAAACGAAGTAGCAGTCCTCAGTGCGACGCCCTTCGGACTGTTGCGCTGATTGACAAATCATGTGTCTCCAAAAACGAAGAGGATCAGAACTCCCATAATCGCTCCGAGGACTCTCTTCTGCACAATTTCCGTCATTGAATCTTGCTTTCTTCCAAAATACCCAAAAGAAAAACGGCGATTTTCGCCGTTTTCTCGCCTCACTGTTACAGAGAAATCAGCGGATCATGCCGCCCGTTATCTCACTTATCGCAGCACTGGGCTTGACTTTCCAACCCCCTTTGTTGACGAGTTCCGTATTGACTGGAAGAGACATCTCTTGTCCCTGAATCTTGAGACCCAAAGTCACAGGAACAGAGGCAGTTTCCCCTTCGACTTTCGGCTCGCCAACCGTGAATTTGAGGTCTTTGAGCAGAGCAGACAGTTGAGGATTCCCGCTGATTTTCTCTTTGGCGTCTTTCTCAAATGCAACGGCATCCGGCAATCTTTTCTTATCGTCATCCGACAAATCTATCACTGTGTAGAGTGTTTGCCAATCTTGCTCTTTGAAGGCGGTCAGGAATTTGGTCGTTTGATCTTTGGGATTGGTGCGTGAACTGAAATAACGCCAGCCGCCCCAGCCCACGACCAACAGTAATATCACGCTCAAAATGACGGCATTGACTGTATTGCCTTGAGTGGTTCCGGGGGCTTCCTCATGATTGTTACGGCGACCTTTCGCAGCAGGAGCCTGTGCTGTAGGACGAGGCGGCATGGCTCCCCCCCCCCATAATTTGGCGGAGGCGCGGCAGGGACGGCTTCCTCGATCACTTCCCCCATCAAAGAGACACGGACACCCGGACGCGGAGTCGAGCCGGGCGCATATTGCGGGGCTTGAGGCACGGCTTGCGGCTGTGGCATTCCTCCCTGCTGCATTTGCTGCTGCTGGGGCGGCATTTGTGGAATGACAGGCGGCGGCATGACTGGCACTTGCGGCTGAGACTGCGCCTGTTGGGGAGGAATAGGTATCACGCTCGCAGGCGGCACGACAGGAACAACGGGAGCCTGACCGACTGCCGACGCGGCGACCTGCGGCGGCTCCGGCACGGACAAGGTTTCGGGAATCGTCGCAGCAGCGGCAGATTCCAGTGCAGAAGTAGTCTCCGTCGCCCCTTCGAGGTTGAGCGGCGTAAAACACAGCGGGCAGGTAGTACGGGTGGTTTCGTCCACCGCAAAATCACAACGCGGGCAGTTGACCATAGGAGTCAATCCTTTCCAATATAAGCACGGCGGACGCCGCAGATTTCGATCACAATTCCTCTCAACTCACTCACCTCTCGCAACGGGGGTTGAAAACCCCCGTTGCGAGAGGTGAATCATCAATACGAACTCTGGGCAGAAGGTTTCACTTTTTCCAGCAAGGCACGCTTTGAGCGTTGAAGCCAGACCTTCCATTCGCCCTTTTGGTTTTTCCGCATCACGTATTCATCATCAACAGTCTGTGTTCCCTGCTGATAGAGTTCTTTGCCATCCGACGATTCGCGTACAGTAATCGAAATGGGAACCCTCGCAATGTTCGGCTTCTGGGGATCGATGACTGTCTCCGACATGGAGACGTTTTGAATCCGCATATTGTAGCCGCGAGCTTGAGGGGCATCTTTTTCGTATTTCTGCGCGGTCTGATAAAACTGTTGTTTGTCGGAGGCATCGATCAGCTCGTACTGTTTCTCGACGTCGCCTTTTTTGACATACCCGAAATACTCACCCAGCACAAAGCCCGGCGACTTGCGATAGATGAAAAAATACCACCGAATTCCCATGACGATGGCGATCACCGCCGCCAGCATGATGACCGCTTCCGAGAACTGGATTTTCATTCCGTTTTTCTCGGTGTTTTTGGCTCTCCCAACTATTCGTGACATTCCCGTTTTCTCCCTTGCAGTCTCTGCTCGGATTATGTTACCATGTGTTCGCTGCTTGTCACACAAAATCCTGCTTGAATGACGGCTCGAAGGGCTGAAGGAGTGCGTTTTGATAGAAAGAAACATTCGTTGGGGCGTGTTGGGGTGCGCCAATTTTGCACACGAGCGAGCGATTCCTGCGATGAAACTCGCAAAAGGCGTCGAAGTGACGGGTATCGCCAGCCGGAGTAAGGAAAAGGCGCAGAAATTCGCGGACGAATTCGCGATCCCGAAAGTGTATGGTTCGTATGAGGAGATGCTCGCCGATCCCGAAATAGACGCGGTCTACAATCCCCTGCCAAATGGACTGCACGCCGAATGGACAATCAAGACACTTGAAGCGGGCAAGCACTGCCTCACCGAGAAGCCCTTTGCCGCCACTGTCGCGGAAGCCGAGGCAGTTGCCGAGACAGCACAGCGCACCGGCAAACTCGTGATGGAGGCGTTTATGTGGCGGTTTCATCCGATGCATCGGCGCGTGCGCCATTTGATCCGTGACGGAGCCATCGGGACTGTCCGCCTTGTCCATTCCGCGTTTACATTCGTTCTGTCACGCCACGAGAATGTGCGCCTGAATCGGGATATGGCGGGCGGCGGCTTGATGGATGTCGGCGTCTATTGCGTTTCGGCGTCACGATTTTTGTTCGACGCCGAGCCGCATCACGTCTTTTGCCGCGCCGATTTCGACCCCGAATTCGGCGTAGATATGCTGGCGTGCGGCATTTTGGAATTTGAGAAAGGATATGCCACATTCGATACCGGCTTCACGGTTCCGTTCCGTTGTGAGTATGAAGTCGTTGGCGACAAGGGCAGAATCATCGTTCCGAATGCCTTTCTGCCAACCGAGCAGCCATTCATTATTATCAGTAGCAACGGCAAACGTGATCGCGAAACTTTCCCCTCGCCCAATCAATGGAGCCTTGAGTTCGAGCATCTCTCCGAGTGTCTCGCCACAGGAAATTCGTTGGAATACGATGCCACCGATGCCGTCAAACAGCAAAAAGTCATGAATGCTTTGCTCAATGCGGCTCGTTCGGGAGAGCGCGAGGCAGTCTGAATCTTTAACCCCTCTCCCAAAATTGGGAGAGGGGTTGAGATGAGAGAATCGTCGCTTCACTCGCCGCGAACGAAACTCAGACATAAAAACCCGCCCGACTGCTCCCCTTTACGAGAAATAGTCGGGCGGCATCATCAACCGAGCCGTTGTCACAACTCTACTGCGATTAGATTACCTGCATAATCGGCAAGGTTACAATCCCCACTTCCTCGCCCGTCTTGGTGTTGACAAACCGATACGCCAGAGCATAGAACTCCGCCAGAACCATCCCGCCCTGCCAACAAAACAATGCCCTTCTCCCGCAACCGCAGGAAAGGGGCAAAATTAAACTCAAGTCTGATGGCGTCTACTTATCGCTGACGCCCTTACCGAGTGCCTCCTGTGCCGCCGCCAAGCGTGCAATCGGCACACGATACGGCGAGCAACTCACGTAGTTCAAGCCGCGACCTTATCCGGCACATCGCGTATGCTCGGATGCTGAAACGCCAGCACGATTTCGCTTCGTGAAACTCCCGCATCAAGAAGTTCCTGCGCCAATCCTGCTTCCGTCCAATCCTCTTCAATCCAGATTTTGCTCTCAAGCAGCCGCACAAACAGAATGACCCGCCGCACCCGCTTCTTCCCGTCCCAACCCCATTCCACCAGCAAATACTCATCCTGCTCCCCATCGAAAACGCAGTGCGCCTCCACGCCGGACATAGGTTGTTCGGCAAGCAGAGCGCGGTAATCTTCCAAGTGCTTCTTGACCAGTTCACGATGCATCAGGATTCGATCCATTCCACAACCTCCTCACTCTCTAAGTTCACCGTCACAAGGTTCAGAGCATTCCGCCGCATAATCCGCTGAAATGCCTTCTGTGAGAACAAATCACTGTAAACAAAATCAGGAATGGCAAGATACAGTTTGCGGGTCGGCGCAAGGTCTTCCATAAATGTCGCATAAATTTGATACTGCCCCAAAGCCTCTTCCATATCGTGAACTGGAGACAGACCGCGAAAGCCTTTGATCTCTATCGCGATCTTTTCCTCGCCCCGTTCTGCCGCCAAAAGACGCTCTGCCGCCAAATCCACCTGTACCGTCACCTCTTCATAGCGGAGAGTATACGGGTCATGCGTGATCGTCCACCCATCTTTGACGAGTGCGTTCTTCACAGGCAAATGGATTTTGTCTCGCGCCGACATCTTAACTCCTGCTTCTCACGAGATTACCACCGAATAAAAGAGATTTCCTCCTCTTCCGCAAGCACTGAAGAGGAGGAACCGCATCAATTCTCCCCTCTCCTAATGAGGAACGAATGGCAAGGAGAGGGGTCGGGGGTGAGGTCTACTTATCACTCACACCCTTACCAAGAGCGGCTTGTGCCGCCGCAAGGCGAGCAATTGGCACACGATACGGTGAGCAGGACACGTAGTTCAGCCCGATCTTGTGGCAGAACGCAATCGAACGCGGCTCCCCGCCATGCTCCCCGCAGATGCCGAGCTTGAGGTCAGGCTTCACACTCCTGCCCTTTTGCACCGCTATCTCCATCAGCAGACCGACCCCCGTCTCATCAATGCTCTCGAACGGGTCGCCCGCCAATATCTTCTGCGCCACATACGGCTTGAGGAACTTGTCGCTGTCATCACGGGAGAACCCGAACGTCATCTGCGTCAGGTCGTTGGTTCCAAACGAGAAGAACTCCGCCTCCTCCGCAATCTCATCGGCAGTCAGCGCACCGCGAGGCACTTCAATCATCGTTCCGAACTGGTAGGGAATGGAGATGCCCTGCTCGGCTTCCACTGCCTTCGCCGCCTTCTCCAGTTCTGCCCGCACCGTTCGCAGTTCGTTGACATGACCCACCAGAGGAATCATGATCTCAGGATACGCCTTGC
>CAZPZP010000368.1:0-5000 GCA_964591025.1 uncultured Chthonomonadaceae bacterium | reverse complement strand
ATAGGAATTCAGCGTGCCTCCGCAGAGTGTTCCACCATATCGAGAAAAAGCCGGTGAATACGATTATCGTCGGTCAGTTCAGGATGAAATGCGATGCCGAGAATGGCGTTTTGGCGCACGCCGACAATTTTCTCCTCATAGCGGCTGAGAATTTCCACATTCGGTGACGCTTCGACAACGAACGGCGCACGGATAAAAACACCTCGAACCGTCTCCTCATTCTCCGTCAATTGAAACGGGATATTCGCCTCGAAACTGTTCAACTGTCTGCCGAACGCATTTCGCGCCACCGTCACATCGAGGAGTTTCAGAGTCGGCTGCTCCGGGTGATCTTGGATCGTTTTCGACAGCAGAATTAGTCCGGCGCACGTCCCGAAGAGCGGCATTCCTTTTGCGGCGCGGGCTTGAATAGCGGTGTCCAGTCCAATACGGTTCATGAGTTTGGCAATGGTGGTGCTTTCGCCGCCCGGCAGAATCAGTGCGTCGGCGTGTTCCAGCTCTTCCGGTGTGCGAACCGTCATGGTTTTCGCGCCCAGTGTGTTTTCGAGCGTTGCACGGTGCTTCTCGAAATCGCCCTGCAACGCCAAAATTCCAATGATTTTATTGCTCATACACGCATTATACCCGCAACGTGCAGAGAGCTAAATATTGCCAGAGGTTGAAACCCTCTGTCTCAAAAGCACAAGCGTCTTCCCGACGCGACAATCCCCAAAACGAGGCATTGTGCGTCTGAAAGACGCTTGTTTTTTCCTGCCGGTTATTTTCAATGCCCGGATTCGTATTGGCTCATCACGCTGCTTTCGACATCTCCAAAATCCATTGAGGGATTATGCCTCGGCAAAGAGGGTTTTCCAGTGTCCGTTGAGTTCGGCGATTTTGAGCAGAGCGAGAGCATGACTGCCCGACGCACTCCAACTCATGCCCTTCTTCTTCTGCCGCATTCCCACGACTTGGTCAACCGCTTTCTCCATCCGACCCGAACCAATCGGCTTGCCCGCTTTCTGTCGTCGCCCGTAGTCAATGATTTCCTCGGCGTGCTTCTGCAAATACCCCAACAAATCCGCATGGCTTTTCGTGTTGCAATGAGATTTTTTCTACTTTACCCCATCAATGAATTTTGGACAGCAAGAATTTTTTGTCGGTTTTGGAAGGGATATGCGCCTTCGAGAGCGAATTGCCTTACAGTCGTAAATACCTGAGCAGGAGCAAGATGTGAGCAATAGCACACAGAATACCAAAATCGGAATGGCGGCAGTCGTGAGTTTGATAGCAGTAATTGGAGGCGGGATGGCGTTCTATCAGTCACAAGCGAACCGTTCCGGCATCACGTTTCAAGACGCCCCGAAAACGACGACAACCGCTGCACTGCCCGCAACGCCACAAAATCTGCCAAAAGAAACGCCCAAAGTGAGTGATGCCTCCGACGATGCAGGAAAAACGCCAGAAAATCCAACCCTCCCTGAACCCGCAGTCGAAGAGATTGTCGTTCATATAACAGGGGCAGTGAAGTCTCCGGGCGTCTATCGTTTGCCGGCTGGGGCGCGAGGCAAAGACGCTGTCGAAAAAGCGGGTGGCGTTCTGCAAGGTGCAAACTCTGCGGCTCTCAATTTGGCGGCAAAGCTGGAAGACGGCAGCCAACTCTATATTCCGACACAAAAAGAAGAACCCAAATCGCCCGCCGAAAAAGAGTATCTTGCCGGAAACCTACCGATTGTCCTCCCTAAAAAGCCGAGTGAGAGCAAAACCCCGAACACTATAGCCGGTACAAAGCCGAGCAAATCTGCCGCAAACGGCGGACGTGGTAGTCGAAGTGGCTCCGGCAAACTCACCGATCCGTCGCAGGGTATGGTCAATATCAATAAAGCGGGAGATGAGGAATTGCAGAAACTGCCGGGGATTGGTCCCGCTATGGCGGCGCGGGTGATTGCATATCGGCAGGAGAGTGGTATCTTCCAAACACCAGAGGATTTGATGCAAGTTTCAGGTATCGGTGAAAAGAAATTCGCTAAAATGAAACCGTTCGTCAAGGTGAAATAAACGCTCGATGACGAGGAGTTTGCCGAGATTCTTGTCGGTTTCGACAAAGGCGCGAATGCGCGTATCGTAGAGTTCGTCAGCGAGGCGGTGTATTCCTGTTGCACGATTTTGCCGAGGTGCGAATCAATTTTAGGGCAGTCGGGTGTTTTAAACACCCGTCAGGAAAAAACAAGCGTCTTTCAGACGCACACTCCCGAAACTCTTCGCGTCTGAAAGACGCTTGTCCTTTGTTGTGCGGGTACTTTCAGTACCCGCACAACCTCTACTGCCCTAAATTTGATTCGCACCCATTTTGCCAAAGCGTAAAAATATCAGCGGAGGCGTTCAAGGCGTTGCCAGTAATCGGGAAAGGTTTTGGCGACACAGGCGGGGTTCGCAATCGTGATGCCGGGAACTTTCAATCCGATCAGCGCGAAACTCATGGCGACGCGGTGATCATGGTAGGTTTCGATGGTGGCGGGGGCGATTTGGGCGGCGGGATAAATCGTGAAGCCGTCAGGATACTCTTCGACTTGCACGCCCAATTTCGTCAATTCTGTGCAAATTGCGGCAATACGGTCACACTCCTGCAACCGGGAATGCGCGATTCCCGTCACGGTTGTGGGGCTGTCGGCGAAGGGCGCGAGGACGGCAAGCGTCAGGCTGGTGTCGGAAATGGCACTCATATCGCGGGTGATGCCATGCAGAATTCCATCGGCGGGCGCGGCAACCATGATGCTTCGGTTATCATGTGTGACGGTGCAGCCCATCTCCGCGAGAACCTCTGTCGCAAACCGCACATCGCCTTGCAATGCGTTGGGCGTCAGGTTTGGAACTGTCACCGTGCCGCCAAGCAAGGCAGCCGCCGCGAAAAAGTAGGACGCGCTGGACGCATCTGGTTCAATAGTATATTCGGGCTGGGCGAGATAGCGTTGTCCTGCCGGAACCACAAAGCCGCGTTCCGTCTCTTCGGTGTGGACGCCCCATTGCGCCATCATTTGCCGCGTCATCGTCACATAGAACGGGCGCAGATTTCCCTCAATGACAATTTCGAGCGTTGCGTTTGCATACGGCGCGACCATGAGCAGTGCGGTGACAAACTGACTGCTGGCGTCGGCGCGAAGGGAAACAGTTCCGCCTTTGAGTCCGTTTTGGGAGTGGATATGCAAGGGAGGGCAGCCGTTGCCGAATTCCGCCGTCGTCGTAATGCCTTGCGATTCGAGCGCATGGAGGAGATCGCCTTGTGGACGCTGGCGCATCCGTTCCACGCCGTCGAGCGTATACGAACCGCCTTTGCCCAATGCACACAACGCGGTCAGGAAGCGAATGGAAGTGCCGGAGTTGCCGCAGAACAATTCAGCGTGCATCGCGGGAATCTGTCCTCTCTGCCCGACAACGGTAATCGTCTCCCGTTCCGCGTCTGCCTCTATCCCGAATCCGAGCGATTTCAGTGCCTCTGTCATAACTCGTGTATCGTCGGAAAACAGCGCGTTGATGAGCGTGGTTGTTCCATCGGCGAGCGCGGCAAGGATGAGAGCGCGATTCGTGATACTCTTCGAACCGGGAATAGCAACAACCGCATTGGGGGCGTGTTCAAGGGGCGTGAGTGTTAGGGTTTCGGGATAGGTGTGCATATTCATAGTATACCGCGAAGAATAAGGAAGGAAATCGGAGAGAAAGCAGGGAATTTGTCCACAGCGCGAACGGAGAATTCTCTCGCGCCACATTTACGCATCTCAAAGAGGAGCATTCACTCACTATGGCACGACCTGTGACTTTGTTTACCGGACAATGGGCGGATTTGCCGTTCGAGACCGCCGCGCAGAAAGCGGCTTCGTTCGGCTATGACGGCATCGAATTGCCGTGCTGGGGCGATCATTTCGATGTGCATGAGGCGACGGGCAGCAATTCCGCCGCGTACTGCCAATCGCGCCACGACGTTCTGTCGAAACACGGATTGAAGACGTGGGCTATTAGCAATCACCTTGCCGGTCAGGGCGTTCTCGACAACATTGATGCCCGCCACCAGCAGATTCTTGCGCCGCATATTTGGGGCGACGGCGATCCGGCAGGAGTCAATGCACGCGCCGCCGAGGAGATGAAAACCACAGCACGCGCCGCCAAAAATCTCGGTGTCGGTGTTGTCAATGGCTTTACGGGTTCGTCCATCTGGCACTTGCTGTATTCGTTTCCGCCTGTTCTGCCCAATCAAATCGAGGACGGATACGCCCTGCTGGCAGAACGCTGGATTCCGATTTTGGACGTGTTTCAAGAGTGCGGTGTCAAGTTCGCGCTCGAAGTCCACCCTACTGAAATCGCGTTCGATGTGGCGTCGGCGAAACGCACGCTCGAAGCCCTCAATCATCATCCGAGTTTCGGCTTCAACTATGACCCGTCTCATCTTGGCTATCAGGGCGTGGATTATGTCCAGTTCATTTATGAGTTCGGGGATCGCATTTTCCACGTTCACATGAAAGATGTGTGGTGGTCGCCGACGCCCAAATCTGTGGGAGTGTTTGGCGGTCATGTCAATTTCGGCAGTCCCGAACGCTATTGGGATTTCCGCTCGCTCGGACATGGACGCATTGACTTCGAGGAGATCATTCGCGCCTTGAACCGGGTCAACTATCAGGGACCGCTTTCGGTGGAATGGGAAGACAGCGGCATGGATCGCGAACACGGAGCCACCGAAGCCGCTGCATTCGTCAAGAAAGCCGACTTCAAGCCCTCCGATTTCGCCTTTGACTCCAACTTCGACAAGTAAGCCTCATATTTCCTCTCTCCCTTTCCTCTCTATTTGAGGAGAGGGTTTTGCCTCGACCTTGGGAGGTTCTTGGCTGCTTTTCCATGGGGTCGAGTCCTACATCGTTTCTGACGAGTTTTGCCTCGACCTTGGGAGGTTGTTGGCTATGCACGACTCATCAATTGCAGAATAGACCTCTTGCAAGAGTCCAGCAACAATTTATTTCTCGTGCAGGTCTCGT
>CAZPZP010000367.1:2219-5000 GCA_964591025.1 uncultured Chthonomonadaceae bacterium | reverse complement strand
TGCAAGCCCTGCGCCCGCGCACACTCCAATAACTTTTCGAGCAGAAGCGTGCCAATGCCGCGCCCTTGATAGTCGGGCGCGATATACACGGAGTTTTCCGCCGTAAAGCGATAACCGATCCGTGAGTGATAAGGATTGAGTGCCGCCCAACCGACGACTTTCTCCTCCCAAACTGCCATCAGAATCGCGTAACCGCCCGCTTTCCTCTCTTGAAACCATTTACTTCTGACTTCCACAGTCGTTAATTCATAGTCGGCGGTGGCAGTAGTATGCAGAACGGCGTAATTGTAGATTTCGACGATGGCGGGAATGTCGTCAAAGGTCGCAGGACGAATAATAATTTCATCAAAAGCGATTTTGGTTCTGTTCATCTTCGATGGAATTTAGGCGAGAACGCCTTCGACGGCGACAATCGCCTCCGGCAGGTTGGTTTCGCCGAGACGCTGGCGCAGGTTGATCTCGATGGTGCGCGTATACGACGATAACGCCAAATCTTGAGGCTCCATTCCAAAAGGACGTTCGATCAGCCGCCCGATGCGATCCAGAACGAGGAACACAACCGAGACCGGAATCACGATGAAAAACATCATCGCGTCGCGTTGATCTATCACGCCGAGCGGTAACAACGCACAAAAACCATAGACAAAGCGGTGAGTCAGGTAGGTATAGGTCGGCGGAATGGGAGTGTTCTTGATGCGCTCGCAGCCGCCTTGTTGATTGGTCAAATAAATGAGAGTTCCGTCCATTGCAACCAGCGTAAAGTCGGTCAGCCAGCCTCTGAGACGGGCATCATGGAGGCGTTCTTCCTGTTTTTGGAGCAGTGCCACCGTGATGCTCTTCTCATCTTTCAGTGCGCTGAGTTCAGACGCGCTGAGATACTGAGAAATCTCCACAAACGGGTCTTGCTCCCGCAGCCAGCACTTCAGCGCAATGCACCACGCCAAGTGACGATACACCAACTCCTTATGAAACTCGCGCAGTTCGTTGTCGTTGTCCGCAAACGTGAGAGTGAGGAGTTGGCGGGCGAAGGTGCGCGATCCGTTGATGACGCCGCCCCACAAGGTTCGTGCCTCCATATAGCGGGCATACGCCGCGTTGTTGACAAAGGACAGATAGATAGCCAAGGCAGTGCCGACAATTTGGAACGGCGCAGGACTAATCTGCAAAAATTTCCAGTCCTGAAAGTGATACAGCGTATAAATTAAGCCCGAAACTGCTGTAATGACCGTCAGAGGCGCGGCGAGCTGTAACAAGATACGACTCATTTTGAGGTGGCTAAGAAGGTGCGTTTGCAGCATAAAATTTTCACCTGATTACTTCCTATCTCTCCTCTCGCAGCGGGGGTTGAAAACCCCCGTCTGGAAAAAACAAGCGTCTTTCAGACGCGAACACCTTCCATTCGAAAGGAATTGTGCGTCTGAAAGACGCTTGTACTTTGCTGCCGGGTACTTTCAGTACCCGCTGCGAGAGGTGAGTTCCTATTACTCCGTTTGGGACATTGTGATGCCCTGACTCCGCATGGCTCCGCGCAAACGCTTCATGACGCGCCCCGAAATCTCGTCGAATTTCAAGTCGCCGCAAATGAGTTTTGTCGCGGTTTGTGTCGCATTGGGACGAACGACGCCGTGACGATAGCAGAAGCCCGGAAATTGATAAAAGAGTTTGGCGAGTTTGAGCGCGGAGTCGAAGTTGCTCTTGAATTCTTGCGCGATCTCTTTGCTGTAGCCTTTTGTGTCGCCGTCAATAATACTTTTGGCGGCAATTTGTCCCGATTTCAGCGCGTGAAAGATGCCGTCGCCAAAAAACGGATTGATCAAGCCCGCCGAATCACCGACAAGCAATATCCGATTATCTCTCGTTTGAATCGTGTCCATGCCGTTCCAGATCGGGAGCGGGTGCGCGTGATAGGTGAGTTCCATTCTGCGATTGGGAACGTCGAGAAGTTCCATGTAATCGTGAATGGCGCGGTGCAATTCGACTTTCAAGTTGGCATCGCCGCGCTTCTCAGCACTGCGCGGGCGAAACACGCCCGCCCCGACGTTGAGATGATCGCCCTTCGGGAACACCCAAGCGTAGCCGTGCTGAACCGCGCCGAATTCGAGATGCAGTATATCGGGGCGCAAGGTCTCGTGACCCGTCCCATACGTATGCGGAACCTCAACCTCAATCGCAATCGCAAGTGTTCGTTCCCTCCGAAGCCCCGTTTGCTTCGCCGTGATCCCATTCGCGCCGTCCGCTCCGATCACGAAGTCGCAAGTCGCTTCCCAACTTCCGTCTTTGCCCTCCGCCCGAACGACTATTGGTCTCCCTTTCTCGCTCTCGATACTCCGAACCGCCAGCCCGTCGCGCAAATCCGCCCCTTTTCGCGCCGCTCTGTCCGCCAGCGCATTATCGAAGACGCTCCGATGCACCATCCAGAGGGAAAGAGGGGGAGAAATTTCCATTCGACTCTGACCTGAATTGTCTTCTGTTCCCTGTTCCCTGTTCCCTGTTCCCTCCGAGTCGGGATTCATCGTACCCAGATACGGCTCAGCGAATTTGTAGGTGTGGCGCATATAGCGCGTATCGCACTCGACGAACGCTTCGGCGGGCAAATCCTGCATGATATCGAGTTCGAGGAGTTGGCGCGTGGCATAGGGCAAACCGCCTCCGCACGTTTTATGGCGTGGCAGCGGTTGCTTTTCGAGAAGGGCGACACGCAATCCGGCACGCGCCAGATCGTAAGCGGCGGTATTGCCGGACGGTCCGGCTCCAATCACAATCACATCATAATGAAGCATA
>CAZPZP010000367.1:0-2119 GCA_964591025.1 uncultured Chthonomonadaceae bacterium | reverse complement strand
TATTTGCTGGCAAATTCTGTCAGATAGGCGGCGAGTGCCTGACAGCCTTCGATGGGAAACGCATTGTAGATAGAAGCGCGATAGCCCCCGACATTGCGATGCCCCTTTAAGCCGTCCATGCCCCGTTCTTGTGCGCCCGCGAGAAACGCTTTGTCGCCGTCGGTGTTTTTCAGGCGGAACGTGGCGTTCATCAGCGAGCGATCTGCTTTGTTCGTGACGGCGGGATCATAGAAGTCGGGAAATTGATCGAGGGCGTTATAGATAAGCCCGGCTTTTTTGCGGTTGTTGGCTTCGACAGCCGTTAATCCGCCCTGTTCCTCGATCCATTTCAGCACGAGTCCGACAACATAAATTGCGAATACCGGCGGTGTATTATACAGCGAGTCGGCTTTGGCGTGAGTCTTATAGTTGAGAATCATGGGCGTATCGTCGGTTGCCGTATCGAGATACTCTTTGCGAGCAATTACCATCGTGACACCTGCCGGACCGGCGTTTTTCTGCGCTCCGGCGTAGAAAAGCGAGAAGCGGGAATGGTCAAGAGCCTTCGCAAAAATGTCGCTGGAAGCATCGGCGACAAGAGGGACGCCATTGGTTTCGGGCAGTGTCGCAAACTCTGTGCCTTCAATCGTGTTGTTCGTGGTGATATGGACATATTTTGCGCCGTCAGTGAGGTTCAATTCGGTGGGAATAGACGCGAACTTGTCTGCCTCCGAACTGCCCGCGACATTGACCGAACCGAAGCGTTTGGCTTCCTTCATCGCTTTGCTCGACCACTCGCCGGTATGAACATAATCGGCGGTTCCGCCTTGCAAAAAGTTCATCGGGAGCATGGCGAACTGCGTACTGGCTCCGCCGCTCAAAAACAGCGCGGTATACGTGTCGCTCGACAGTCCAAGAACTCGCAGTAGTCGCTCTTTGGCGTCGAAATGGATCGCTTCGTAGTCTTTTCCACGATGGCTGACCTCTAAAATCGACATCCCGGAGTTATTGATCTCAAGGATACCTTTTGCGGCTTCTTCTAAAACAGGAACGGGCAGGATGGCAGGTCCGGCACTGAAGTTATAAATTCGGTTCATGGGACATTTTCCTCTTTCTCATTGAAATACCGGGACAAAAAAGCCGCTCTTGCTGGAACGGCAGGGACAAAATTAGGTTAAAGTTTGGCGTCGTGCAGGGTTGCGGGTTTCTCGGTTCGCGTATGGTCGAGATTGGTCTCGTTGAGAACGCGCACGACGGCTTGCGCGGGCGTCCACGGATAAAATCGGAGCCGCCACGGCATGAGAAACGATTCGAGCAGAACTTTGCGCGAAATTTTGGAGCGTCCGAACCGCCGATCCGTGAAAATGATCGGGACTTCGGCGATCTGCATTCCGGCGCGTAACGCCCGATGAGTCATTTCGACCTGAAACGAGTAGCCGTCGGATTGCAAGGTATCGAGTTGAACCCGTTCGAGGGCGCGGCGCGTCCAGCAACGGTAACCGGCGGTGCTGTCGGCGACGGGAATTCGAGCAATTCGGCGGACATACCATACGGCAAACCGCGACAACCACAGGCGATGCTGCGCCCAGTTCTCGACTCCGCCGCCCGCGCAGTATCGCGAACCAATCGTTAAGTCGGCTGTGCTTGCCAGCAGTTGCGGCAAGTACTTCGGGTCGTGCGAAAGGTCTGCGTCCATCTGAATGATGCGGTCATATCCGGCATCGAGAGCGCGGCGGAATCCATCCCGATACGCCTGACCCAAGCCGCGTTTGCCGTCGCGCCTTATCACGCGATAGTTGGCAAATTCCAGGTGCGTCGCAAAGAGTTCTGCGGCGATGTCTGCCGTGCCGTCGGGCGAGTTGTCATCCATGAGAAACAGGTGCGCGTCAGGGACGGCTCCCGCTATTTGGGTCGCCAATATCGAAATGTTGTCCGCCTCGTTATAGGTTGGGACGATAATTACAATTCGAGCCAATTCCTCACCACTTTTCTGCGTTCGCGTCGTTGCGCGTGGAAGTTAGTATACCCTGTTTGGGTCATTGGGTCATTGGGTCGGTTGGGTCATTGGGCAATACAGAGATTTATCATTAGACCTCTTGCAAGAGTCCAGCAGAATAAATGTCTGCGTGCAGGTCTCGTT
>CAZPZP010000366.1:0-5011 GCA_964591025.1 uncultured Chthonomonadaceae bacterium | reverse complement strand
TGAATTGCCCTGTGTTCCTCGTGTCCCCTGTGGTTCTATCTCTCCTCTGCTTTGCTTTTCCGGTTTGGCGTGTGAGTTTTGAGTAGAAGAAAGTGCCACAAAAAGTGATGGACAGAATGTACGTTTTGTGGTAGAATCTTGTGCGTTGGTTTGCAGAGGTATTCGCTGTTGTTTTTGCGTATTATCCGCTGTTCTTGCCACGTAGAAAGGCTCCCAATTTGGGGGCGAAATTGCCGAACTCGTTTCGGCAGTGCATCCGTAACGCCGGAGGCCACCCGCGTTCCCTGCCAAATCCATTTACAGGCAGATCGTGTGCTGAGCAGAACTTGTTTCTACGGAAACAAGTCGCTGTGTGAAGCCATTGATTGGGAACGCCGCTGCGTCCTCTCGTGAATGCGCCAGTGCGGCGCAAGAAGACCGAAATCCGTCTCATGAGTGTTCTTTTGGGAGCGGTGCGGCTTCTCTTCGTTGGAAAGGATCGGATTTGAGAATTATGGCAACCACTGAACTGGAATTGAAAATCGACCCCAAAAAGAGTAAGGCGTTGGAAGCGGCTTTAGCTACGATTGAAAAGCAATTCGGCAAGGGCAGTGTGATACGTTTGGGACAGTCAACACGCCTGAATGTGGATTCGGTTCCGACAGGTTCCATCGCGCTCGATATTGCGCTGGGGATCGGCGGGGTTCCGAAGGGGCGCGTAACGGAGATTTATGGAACGGAGTCGTCGGGTAAGACGACAATTGCGCTTCAGATTGTAGCGGAGTCGCAGAAAAGGGGCGGCGTGTGCGCTTTTATCGATGTCGAACACGCAATTGACCCTGAATATGCCAAAAAACTCGGTGTGGATATTGACAATTTGTTCATTGCACAGCCGGCGACGGGCGAGGAAGCCCTCGATATTATGGACGCGCTGATTCGTTCGAGTGCGATTGATGTGGTAGTTTTGGATTCTGTGGCGGCTCTGGTTCCGAAGGCGGAATTGGAGGGCGATATGGGCGATTCGCACGTCGGGCTTCATGCACGATTAATGTCGCAGGCACTGCGAAAAATCGCGGGCAATATCAGCCGCACGAATACAGTGGCGATTTTCATCAATCAGATTCGACAGAAGATCGGCGTGATGTTCGGCAATCCTGAGACGACTTCGGGCGGGCTGGCACTGCGATATTATGCATCGGTGCGAATGGAAGTGCGGCGTACCGAGACGGTGAAGAGCGGAACCGAGGCGGTGGGGGCGCGGGTAAAGGTGAAGGTGGTCAAGAATAAGGTCGCGCCGCCGTTCAAGCAAGCGGAGTTCGACATTCTGTTCGGTAAGGGGATTTCGCGTGCAGGCAGTCTGCTGGATATGGGGGTAGACATCGGCATCATCAGCAAGAGCGGCGCGTATTTCTCCTATGGCGAGACGCGGCTGGGGCAGGGGCGTGAGAATGCGCGTACCTTCCTTGAAGAACACCCGGCGATGATGGATGAAATTGATGGGCTGATTCGCAACAAGAACATCGAGCTGCCGCAGATCATGCCGGAGGAAGCGGAGGAGATTTGAGAAGAGGGGGCGAGGGGGAGACAATCCTCTCGGCTTTCGGCGAACTCCTCGACCAGAGAGGAAAAGTGAGGGACAGAGGAAAATACTCCTTCTGTCCCTCTTTTGTCTTGATCCCGGACAATGCCGCCACAACGTCCGTCCCGTGCTGCCTCTGTTGCGGCGTTCGCAAGCGTGGCGTCTCCCACAACAGGGTTTTCATGAGGAGCATCGAATGGCTTGGCAATCGTGTCTATCGCGTCGGCATCGGGACGCTGCACGGCTTGAAGCGGGTCAAGATGCAGAATCATATTTGCGCCCTGCACAATTTCTGCGCCAAACGCCGAATCGCCCGTTTTCGGCAGATTTAGGGCGAAATTTTACCGCCGATTGCTGTCAAGTGCGAGACGGTGCGAAGATAAAGAACGCCGCCCGCAACCGCCGGAGTCGCACGCGACTCCTCACCCAACTCGTTTTTCGCCAATAACACAAACTTATCGCCTGTTGCGACAACCAAACATTCACCTTTGGTATTGAGAGCATAAAGTTTGCCGTCAATGCAGACCGGCGACCCAAAGAAATTGCCGCCGACCCGCTCCGACCAGACCTGTTTGCCCGTCTCAGAGTTATAGCAGGTCACAATTCCGCCATCGTGGAAGCAGTACAGCCGCCCGTTATAGACGATGGGAGTCGGCACATACGATGCTCCGCGTGCAAAATTGTAGACGGTTTTGGCTTCTGTTCCCTTGCCGCCCGGACGCACCGCCACCGCCTGCCGACTGCCGCCGCCGTCTCCCGCCGTTCCCAAAATCAGATCACCCACGACAATCGGCGAAGAGACGCATCGCCGTGTAAACACACCGTCCACCTGCCAGTTCAGGCTGCCGGTTTTCGGGTTCAGGCTAGTGAAGCCGTGTGATGTACTGGTGAAAATCACTTCGGCGGGCGCGTTTTTGGGGCGATAGATCAAGGGCGTCGCATAGGTTGCCGATACACTGACGCGCTCCTGATTCCATTTAACCGTTCCTGTATTGCGGTCAAAAGCATAGAGCGTCCCGCCTTCGCCCTCCGACTCTTTGGTCACAAAAAGCGTTTCGTCAAACACGATGGGAGAAGACGCGCCGCCATGCTGAGTCGGATATGCCCCCAAATTTTTGCGCCACAGTTCTTTGCCGTCGTGCGTTAGGGCGGCGACGACAAACGCTTCTGCTGTTGGAAACGTCACATAGACATTTTGGGCGTCTACTGCCGGCGTGGAACTCGCTGCCGAGTTGAGATCGTGAACGTGATAGGGTTTGAACGCGAACTCTCTGCTCCACAAGGTTTTGCCGTTCGCCGTATCCACGCACAACAGAGAACCGCGTCCTTTGCCCATCTCGGCAGAAGTCACAAAGAGCCTTTTGCCCCACAACACCGGCGACGAATGCCCTTCACCCGGCAGCGCGATTTTCCAGCGAGTGTCCGCCTTCTCGAACTTCACCGGAACCGTTTTTGCCGCACTGATTCCTGCGCCGTCCGTCCCGCGAAACCGCGTCCACTCCTGCGCCTTTCCCGCCATCGGAAACAAAACCAATGTCAAAAGCAACCCCACTGTTTTAATTCTCACTGTCGGCGTTTTCCTTGTTGGTACCCTCTTGTTTCTCAAGAAGAAGTTGACGTAAAATAGGAACAATCAATCTGTCTTTGACACGATTTGTTTCCTGCTTGAGTAGGATTAGCATCGGCAAATTCAGCATAGGAATTTGCAAATCGCCTTCAATCGTAAACTGTATCGTTTCGGGCAGCAACTCTTCATAGCCACGACCTCCTGTTACTGTTCCGAGAACATCGAGTGCGCCCAAATCGGTCATAAGAAGGTGATGCCCTTTGGTATCCAACCGTTCTGCGTCTGGAAGAAAACGTCCACGCGGATGTTCGCGATAGTAAGCGTTCAATTCCGTTAAAGCCGCTTCAAGACGTTTCAGATTATCACTATGCCTTGAAGCAACAATATCCACATCTGCTGTCAACACTGAAGAACCGTGAAGGGTCGCACAAACACCCCCTATCACGACAAAATCAACCTGATGCGCTAAGAGAACTCGAAGCATTTTCGGATAACTGAATGGACTGGGCATCTCTCATTCTCCATGTCGTTTCTGCGTATTCTTGAATAATTGTCAGACGTTCCAGAGGCGTGAGAGAAAGCATCCATCGGATGAGAGTCATATCAACCTCTTTTTGCATCTCTTGTATCTCTTGTTCTTCTTCTGCGGTCAGCATATCAATCTCCCATGCCGGAGAGATTTCCCCTCCGGCACGCATTTCAACAGACTTAATAGACGCCTTCGATGGTTTTGGCTTGCATGGCTCCGAAGGGGCGCACTTCGCCGACACCGTCCCAAGAGAAACGCCCGAACGGTTCGCGGCGTTGGGCTTCATCGCGCTCCAAAAATCGCGGCATAAAGAACTCTTTGGTAAGAGTTGTCAATTCGACCCGCCCCCATCCGCCGTATTCTACCGTTTCGTCCGTATTATCGGGATTGACGACGCGCAATGCGGCACGCGGCTGCGGCGCATGGTATGTGATACTATAGTTGTCTTCGGGAGACAGCGGGCGGCTGCACGCCAAACCCATCAATGTATTGCCGTAGGTCGGGACAAACTGCGCTCGCTCTTCCAAAACCTCTTCGATTAGGAAGCGAACCAATTGCGGAGTCATTTGGGTTCCGCCGCAGAACACGCCTTTGATTCCGGCGTCCGGCACATTGATCTTTTCGTCCATCGCTTCGAGAAGTTTGGGCGTGGTGAAGAGGCAGGAGATTTTGCGATTCTTCATGATCGTGACCGCCTGATCCACGCAATGCGCCATGTAATCTTTGGCAACATCGAACTGCTTGTTCCCGATGGCTCTCTTAACAAAGCGCGGATCGAGGTCTATATGATGGCAGGAACCGCCGCGCACATGGGCAAGATGTTCGATGGCGAGACGCAGACGGCGCGGTCCCGTAGGTCCGACCATGAGCCAAGTGCCGCCCATCGGGAAAGATTTCTCGTCTAAATGCTCCGAAAACTCCTCGTAATCGCGCAAGTGGTCTTCCCATCCAATGCGCTGTTTCGGCATTCCCGTTGTGCCGCCCGTCTCGAAAATATAGTAGGGGCGTCCGGCGTATGCCTTGGGAACCCAACGCTCGTTCTGCTCATCGCGCAGCCATTCGTCTTCAAAGTGCGGAAACTTTCTAATGTCCGCCCATGAAGTGACTTCGGTGCGCGGGTCCCATCCCGCTTTTTGCGCCCAATCGAGCCAGAACGGACTGCCCGTTTCCGGCGAAAAATGCCATTCGATGATTTCGCGAACGTGCGCGTCCAATTGCTCTTGCGCGGCGTGAACCGCTACTGCGCTGACTGTATTGTCTGTGCTTGCCATAATGATTTCTTCCTCTTCTTTCTCAAGCATAACCTCACCCCCCAACCCCCTCTCCTGACCGTTCGTTCCTCACTATGAGAGGGGGA
>CAZPZP010000365.1:0-5018 GCA_964591025.1 uncultured Chthonomonadaceae bacterium | reverse complement strand
AACTCATTCTCTGCCGGATAGTTCGCCATACAGCGACGCGGTTCCTGCCTACTCCAGAATTCTTGGGTACGGAGCAAAAAGAGAACTGCCCTTCTCCAAAGTGGAGAAGGGCAGAGAGAAGGGCTTTACGGCTCTGTGCGTCTACTTCGCCAAGCGTTTGCGGCGAATCATGATGGGCGCAAGCAGACCCGCTCCGACGAGCAGGGAGAGGACAGAGGACGGCGCGGGAACAACACCGATTCGACTTTGCGGGCTATTTCCAACAAAATAGAAATCGCCATTATACAGACCGCCGACAACGCCATTGTTGCCAAAATAGTCGCCCCCAACCTGATTTGCTGCCGCCGACCAAGTTGAGTGTTCATCCGTAAGGCTGTCGCCGGGTGCAACTGTTCGGTTGAACCAACCAGGAGTATATGTGAAATTATCGAAAATTAGTTGATCTGTCCCATTGGAGTAGCCGGAAACAAACCATGTCGTGGACACGAAATTCAGACCCGTCATATTGTTCGTGACCGTCATAGAGACTTGCGTCGCCTGCCCCTGCCCAATAATGTCGGGGGAACCCGCCAAAGTGACACCAATATCGAGTTTTTGTGCTACTTGCAGTGTCAGTCCGAAACTTGCCAAAGTATCCGTTGCTGAACTATCGGCACCGCCCAAAAAGTTGAGCGTGGTCGTATAGATACCGTCCGCAACACTCGGATCAAGCATTCCGCTTCGGAACGCGCCTGCAAAATTCCAGTTGTTTGCGCCGGAAATTGCTGTTCCCAGAGTGTAGATCGCCGTGTCGTAGTTGTTGTTTACGTCCTGATATTCAAATTCCGTCGAGGGTGCTTGCAAATTGATATTGGCATTCCAGTTTGCATCCGGCGCAAGGGAAATCTCATTGATGTAAACATCGGGGTCACCGTCAGGGTTAAACAAACCGACCCGATATTGCAACCCGTCGCCGAAACCGAGGTTTGATGTGTCCCGGAAGGCACTGCGCGAATCGCCGGAGGCGAGACGGATGTCGAGTTGTGCGAGTGCGGACGAGCCGCAGGTCGCGAGCAGGGCGACTGCCGCCCATTGACGTAAAAATTTCATGGCGTTCTCCTCTTTCATGGAGGGAACAGTCGGTCATGTCCCCTCCATCGTCACAGCAGTAAATCAATGTTGGAGTGAGACAGCGAATTCAATCCGAAACATTAAGGAACACTCTTGCATAATTTGTGCCAACAGAAGAGTTTTCTTTAGCCGTAAATAATACGGGGTTTTGTTTCCCTTGACAACATTTGAACAAAACGGAGTTCCGATTCAGCCGGATTTATTGAATCGGCGTTGAAGTGTATCGAAAATCGCGCCGAGAAAAATGATTCCGCCTTGAATCATTTTCTTATAACTCGGCTCGACAATGCCGACAAGGGGCAAACCGTAGAAGATCAAGGAGAGCAGGAGTGCGCCGAGTGCCGTTCCCGATACGCCGCCGCGTCCGCCCATCAAACTCGTTCCGCCGATCACTACAATAGCAATAGCATTCAGTTCAAGATTATCACTGAGGGCGACTTTGGGATCGGCACTGCGGTTGATGCCCATTTGCATCCACGCGGCAATCCAGAGGCACAGTGCGGACAGCAGATACGCCGCGAGTTCGATGCGCGGCACGTTGATCCCTGATAATCGCGCCGCCTCACGATTGGAACCGACTGCGTAGAGATGCCGCCCGAATCGCGTTTTGTTGAGCAGCAACGCCGACAACCCGAACGTGCCAATGACGACCAACGACATGATCGGGAAATCCGCGCCAAGAAACCGAAATTCCGTTTTGCCAAGCCACAGGAAGAGCGGCGGCAGGTCGCCAATCGCCTGATTTTTGCTGATCAGCGACGTGACCCCATACGACGCGACCATCACGGCGAGGGTCACAATGAACGCCGGTATTCGCGCATACGCCACCGAAACGCCATTGATCAACCCGACGACAACTGCCGCACCCAATCCCCAAAACAGCGCGAGTGCGGGCGACATCTGCGGGTGATCGCGCATCTGCCCCGCCATGACAAACATCACCAGCATCATCACAAATCCGACGGAAAGATCAATTCCGCCGGTCAGTATGATAAAGGTCATGCCGAGTGCCAGCATCGCCATCGGGCTATAGTACTTGAAGATTTGCGCGGCAGTGGCAGATTGCAGGAACAGACTCTGCTTGGAAGCCAGCGCGATCATCAGCAGAAGGATCAGCACTGCTAAACTGATCTGTGGCAAGCGTTTGAGAAGAAATTCTTTCATTTCGCCGTAGACTTCAATTGATCCGACCAGAGTTTCCCCTTCATCTCATTTGCCTCTTTTTGCGTAATGAGCGTGTGGCGAATCGGAATATACGGCTTGTCGGGTTGTCCGCCGTCCAAAACTTTTTTGACTTGCTTGACCGTCTCTTTGCCCATTTCCAGAGGTTCCTGCGAGACAGTGGCTTCGATCTCTCCGGCGCGGATTTTCTCGATAGCGGGTTGGTTGCCGTCCATTCCTATCAGAATGATGCGCTTGGGATCATTTGCTGCTTCCCGCGCCTTCTTGATATCTAAAATGGCGTTGTAGGCTCCAATAGCGTTATCGTCGTTATGGCAGACAATCAGTTCGATGTTGGGATTGGCGGTGAGTAGCGGAGCCATCTCCTCCTGCGAGGTTTTGGCACTGAAATTGCCGAATGCCTTCAATACGGTCAGACCCGTCTGCTTGAGAACCTTGTCAATTCCTTCGGCGCGATCTTGAGCAGAACTCGCCTCGGGTTTGCCCCAGAGATGCACCACTTTGCCTGTCAGTTTTTGCAGGTCTTCGGGCTTATTCGGATCGAGTCCTTTGCGCTTACACAGCAGAGCAACGCCGTATTTCGCGGCTTCTTCGCCCATGGCTTTGTTGTCCGTCTCAATTGTGCTGGCTACTTTTGCGCTCGGATCGGTCACACGGCGATCAATGCAAAAGATCGGGATATTGGCTTTGTTGGCAATTTCCACGCACGCAATCGCCTCTTTTGCACCTGCCGGAACCATGATGATCGCATTGACGCCTTTGCGAGCAAGGGTATCGATCTGCTGTTGCTGCGTTGGTGCGGAGTCTTCTGCGATCTGAATATCTGCCTTGTAGCCTTGAGCCGCCAATTCTTCCGTGATGCCCTGCTCCATCCCAATAAAGAAATTGTGGTTGCGCGATGTCAATGCAACACCGACAACCTTCACACCCCCTGCCGGTGGGCTTCCCACCGTGGTTCCTGCCGAGTTTGGCGTTCCCGATGTCGTCGGCGTCTCTTTCGTCCCGCCGCACCCGACCAAAACCATTCCTGCTAAAACACTGAGCGCGAACGCTCTTCGATTTGTTTGCTGCACGTCCTTCACCTCTCCGTGAATCCAATGTTGTCTGCGGTCAGACGGTGGAATAATAGCCTTTAATTTTCTGAATCGTATTGTCGGGTACTGAAAGTACCCGCCTCGGTGTCCTGACGGACGAGCGTCCTTCGGACGCGGGACGCTTTTGTATTGTCCTGTCCCCTGTTCCCTGTTCTCTATGCCTCCGCGAAGACTTCCTCCAATGCCGCCCGCATGACATCAGTCGGCGCGTCGTGTCCCGTCCAGAGTTGGAAGGCGATGGCTCCCTGATAGACCAGCATTCCCAGACCGTCGAGAGTGCGTGCGCCCTGCGCCCGCGCCCTTTGCAAAAACGGTGTATCGGGCGGATTCGGGATGACATCACAAACCAGCATATCGGGCGTAATCGTTCCGTAATCAATGGGGACGAGGTCTTTGATGTTGGGGGCGAGGGCGATACTGGTTGCATTCACAACCAATTGCGTACCGGCAGGTATCGCACAGTTTTCGTCCCAAGCGCAGGCGGTTGTTTTCACGCCCGTGACATTGGTGATCTGTGCGGCAAGACGCTCGCCTTTCTCATAGGTGCGATTGACCAGCATAATCGAGGAGGCACCGGCGAGGGCGAGTTCGACACTGATAGCACGCGCCGCGCCGCCCGCCCCAAAGATGGTGGCACGCACACCGCGCAAATCCATGCCCGCCTCTGTGACGGCTTGAATGAATCCCTTGCCGTCCGTATTCTCGCCGAGCAGACTGCCGTCTTTTTGGCGCACAAGGGTATTGACCGCGCCGATTTTCTGCGCCGTTTCGGTGAGGCTATCGAGATGAGGAATGACGGCGACTTTGTGTGGAATGGTGCAGTTGGCTCCTGCGAAGTTCATGGCACGCAGCCCTAAAACCGCGTCTGCCAATTTCTCAGCGGGAACCTCCATCGTGATGTATCGCCACTGCAAGCCGAGCGACGCGAACGCCTGTTCGTGCATATATTGGGTCGGATTTTCGGCGACAGGCTGACCGAACAAGGCGATCAATTCGGAAAGAAACGTCTGGGGAGCGGGCATCGTTGACCTCACAGGATAAATTTGACCGAAGATGATCGCACTATTCACCCGCTCTGGCGTGTTTTCCTGCCCGAATATCGCATGAGAGAAGAAATTATGCCGGACGTGGTCAAGCATTTTTTCTACAGTGCCACTCCTTTGCCCGTTTGCATTTCGTCCCTGACACATTAGACCTCTTGCCTGAGTCCAGCAACAATTTATTTCTCGTGCAGGTCTCGTTCCGCCGTGCCGTGCTTCGCACTCGAAGGGCAGGGGAATTTCGTCCGCAGGACGACTGTTTTTGAGTCGGGTACGTTCTTGTACCCGACCCTTGCAAGAGGTCTATTCAGCGAACGGGCGAATGTTTTTGCTGACGGATGCTTCTTCCAGTGCCTCCCTGTAGCGCGTGCGATTCTGTGTAGTCACCTTCCAGAATACCCAGATTTGTGGAGAATGTCTACTTTACCACCGTGCGTTTTTTCTACTTTAGTGTTGTAGGTTTTCTCTATTTTGGTGTGGCGGATAAACGAATCAGGCAACCCTTTCTCGCTAAAATCTCCGCCTCGTCAAATTTCTCTTGACATTTTGCAACCGGGCAGGTTATAATTTAACCACGATTAAACTTTTTACT
>CAZPZP010000364.1:2124-5024 GCA_964591025.1 uncultured Chthonomonadaceae bacterium | reverse complement strand
CGCTCGTTTTGGTCATTGATGGCAGTCAGATGGGACGCGGGTGCATGGCTTTGGTTGTCAGCGTTTTGCATCAAAAACGCGCTCTGCCTTTAGGCTGGCTTGTCGTGAGCGGCAAACACGCCCGCCACTGATAGAGGTTGTGATGGTGTCCCTGTGCGCCCTGCGGCTCAATAGGGACGATAGGGACGATATCGCCCCAAATCTCCGGCAGAGGCGTGAAAAAGTGCTGTTCGGTATATTGGGAAAGGTCGGCGTCTTGGCGGAACAGGCGCACCTGCCCCCAATCGTCCCGTGAATTCCACAAAATACTGCCTTTGCTCCCCGTGATTGTCCAGCGACCATTCCAACCCGTATCAACTCCCGCCGACGCGAAACTGCCCGTATAGTTGACCCGCGCCCCGCCCGCAAACTCCATCAGCGCAAAGGTACTCATATCGCCCTGCGTATTGCTGACTTTTGACATGGATTCTCACAGAAACTTCACGGCTTTTTGAGAGAACAGGTCATCGTATGTCACGTCACTGACAGCCATAAGGATATTATACCCCTACGACTTTCGGCAATAGAGGGAATTGTCTCGTGCAAGTCGAATACTCTCTCATTCATCGAAAAGATTTGACTTGGAGCCAAAAAAATGCCAAATAAACCGACACGCCGCGAACTCCTCACCGCAGGAACCGCCACACTGGGAGCGACCATGGGACTTGCCTCTGCCACTGCTGCAAACGCTTTCGACAAACCGCAGCGCACAGGAGGCGCACATCTCAAAGTCGGGTGCTGTGCCTATTCCTACCGCCAATATCTGCAAGCCAAAACCGACAAAATGGACATTTTGCAGTTTCTTGATATTTGCGCCGGAATGAACATTGACGGTGTCGAACTGACTTCCTACTATTTCCCTGATCCGCTCACTCCCGAATATCTCAACAAAGTCACACGGCGGGCGTTTCTGCTCGGCTTGGAAGTCGGCGGCTCGGCGACAAACAACAATTTCTGCGTGCCATCGGGGGAACAGCGTAACAAGGAATTGGCACATATCCGCAAATGGCTTGACTACAGTTCCGATATGGGATCACGAGCGATGCGGATTTTTGCGGGCGGCGCACCGAAAGACACGTCTGAGGAGACAGCGCGAAAGTGGGTCGTCGAGTGTTTAGAAGAATTATTGCCTCACGCCGAGAAGCGTGGCGTCATTTTGGCATTGGAGAATCACGGCGGCGTTGTCTCCGATTCTAACGGAATGCTGGCGATTGCCGACGCGATCAAATCCGACTGGTTCGGACTGAAATGGGACTGCGGCAATTATCGCACGCCAGAACCGTATACCGACCTTGAGCGCACCGTCGCCTATGCCGTCACTACGCATATCAAGACCGACATTTATTCCGGCAACAAAAAAGCCCTCACCGACCTGCCGCGTGTCGTCAAAATTCTCAAAGATGCGGGGTATCGCGGCTATCTTCATCTCGAATATGAAGCGATGGAAGAACCCAAAATCGCCGTGCCGCGCATTCTCACCGAACTACAAAGGCTCGCAAAATGACTCACACAGCGTTAGAACTGCATGACAGTCTTCTTATTGCTATTACCGAAGTAGGCACGCAAGCGATTGTTCTGCTCAATGCCTACCTTCATAAATCAGAGGGGCGTCCTGCTTGGGATGCAGGAAGCGGCTATATACAGGCAGTTGCGTTGACCTTTGGCGAAGCAATTATTGAAGGCGAACCTTCTGAATTCCCCCTCGATATTTATGCGGGCAAAATAAGTATTGACGGCGAAATCTTGTCTAATACTTTTCCCGTACCATTTTGCCATACAGGTGAAATTGTCCTTACGCTGCAAGTCGGCGAACCTTCACCAGTCATTGTCAGAGGGAAACAGGTAATCCTGACATTGATTGGCGAAGCGGTTTATGTCGAAGAATTTCCGGGTGCAGCTGTTAAATAGCATGAGAGCATCATCGCAGTAGTCTCTGCTATTTGGCAGGGATACTGAGATCATCAAGTCGAGAGAAAAAAGGAATGATGGCATCATGCTTCTGGCGATTGATGTAGGCAATACCAATATCGTGATCGGAGTCTATCGAGGGCGCGGAACCGAGTCGCACCTGATCGGCGATTGGCGCATTCGCACGGATCGGAATCGCACCACCGACGAACATGGAATGCTGGTTGCCGATTTGCTGAACTTCAATCGAATCGCCCTCGCAGACGTTCACCATGTCGCGATCTCCAGCGTCGTTCCTACGATGAATGAGACGCTCGCTGACCTATCACGCCGCTACCTCCACACCGAACCTTACTTTGTCACGTCCCATACCGACGCGGGGATCGGCATCCACTATACGCCGCCAACCGATGTCGGGGCAGATCGAATCTGTAACGCAGTCGGGGCGTTTGCAAAATATGGCGGTCCCGCGATTGTGATTGATTTCGGCACGGCGACAACATTGGACGCTATCGCTGTCAACGGAGATTATCTCGGAGGCGCGATTCTGCCCGGTATCGGTATTTCGATGGACGCGCTGTTCCGGCAAGCCGCCCGCCTGTATCGCGTGGAGTTCAACGCGCCGCCGCAAGCCATCGGACAAAATACGGTTCATGCGATGCAGAGCGGGAGTGTGTTCGGGTTCGCCGGGCAGACCGATGCCATGGTAGATCGCTTTCAGAAGGAACTTGGGGGCGGGGCGCGGGTGATTGCGACGGGCGGATTAGCAGAACTCATTCAGCGTGAAAGTCGTACCATTGAAATTGTGGATCAACTCGTCACGCTCGACGGGTTACGTCTCTTATTCGAGCGGCAATTCAGCAGTTCCGTTTAGGGAAGAGAATGCAGATTGTTGCGGGCTAAATCGGCGATTTTTCGGCGCAGTTCTTTGTAGAGAAGTTTCGGAATTCCTG
>CAZPZP010000364.1:0-2024 GCA_964591025.1 uncultured Chthonomonadaceae bacterium | reverse complement strand
ATCCCATTTCCTTCCATTCTCATTTCTCCCAAAGAACCTGAATATTGTTAATCACTTCTGTAGGAATCAGGCTGCCTACCTCATAATCGTATTCCCAAGGACTATGTACGTTTCGGTTGCTGTAGAAAAGTTCGACAGACCTATTGGGAAATACCTCGATAACAAGATGATGCTCGTTTTTATCCCAACTGAACATTACCTGCGCGTTTTCCACTGTGGAAACAATGGGAGGCAGCAGAAAAGAGAGACTGCGTTCAATCTCTTTCCATGCTTCTCTTGCCAGCAGTGCCGTATCAGGCGAGATGTCGCCGCGTGCTACAGCAATACCAAGTGCGTAAGCAATATCATCTCGCTTCGCGTCTTTTGCTGAAATCTCGCTTTGCGGGGAAAGCGGAACGAGTTTAGCAATCGGCAGACTATTTTCTGTGAGAACCACCTCCTCACCTGTTCGTGTATGGCGCAGCACTTCCGCAAACTGCAATGAGGCTTCTTCAACCGTGACGGTGTACATAAAATTGCCCTCCTCCCAATCACTTTCGTTGCTCTCAGTATACCCTACTGCCAAAAGTCCCAATCTGCGCTGGTAACTGTTCAGGTCTACGCCGCGTAATTTGCTCTTAGAGGCGTTTTTAGAGTATCATTGGTTATCTCGTTCGAAGCCATGAACACATCTCTGCAGCCTTTTGAGCGGCAATTTCTTCTGAAACAATAGCACGTCTTATGGTTCTTACCACACTTTTCTTTCTCGAACTCGGTGTCATCGGCGGGCTTTTGGGTCCGGCGTCTGTCGGGCATCTGCTGTTTCGGCGCGGCGAATATGAGGCGGCGGCGACATGGTTTCGCCGTGCCTATACGATGTCACGGATCGCGCCCAAGCGTCGGGTTGCCATGATGTGCAACTTGTGCGCGTGCTATGTCCATCTCGGCGACTATGCACAGGCGCAGCCCTATGCCGAGGACGCCATCCGTGAGGCAGAAAAGCGCGATCAGCACCATACCCTTGCGATTGCCCAGCTTTACTACGGCGTCATTCTCATTCGATTGGGCGACTTTGACCGCGCCCTGACGACGCTGACGGGCGTTCTCTCCGAAATCGCGCCGAACTCCTCCATGCGCCCGCTGGCAGAACTCTACCATGCCTCGGCACTGCTCAATAACGGACGCCTTGAAGACGCCGTCAAAAGTGCCGAAGCCCTGCGTCAAAGCCCGAAAATCGATCCCGATATTCGCATTCTCGCCGATTATACGCTCGCAGAATGCCTCTACTTTGCTGGCAAGACACCCGAAGCCCTTGTTGTCATCAAAAAGGCGGTGGAGAGCAAGCCGAAAGCCGGTTGGATACTGCCGCTATTGCGCGGCGAACATCTGCTGTTTTTGGTTGAAACGGGACGTATGATGGAAGCAAAGGAGGCGGAACCCAAACTCATGGGCATTCTCGCCAAACAGACGCCGAGTATTCAATCCGCAATTCTTCGCGCTTCGGCACTGTTCGCCCTGCGTTCCGGCGATCTGGATCGCGCCCGTCAGCGTGCCGGAGAAGCCTGCGCCCTCGATCCCAATCCCAACGCGCAAGCGGCAGCCTTGCTCATTCAAGCCGAAATTTTCCGCACGCGCCATAACACGCACCGCACCCAAACTCTCTGCGAAGACATTATGCAGCTCAACGCCCTCGCGTTCTACAAAAACCGCGCCCAAGCCCTGCTCGATAATCTCAACACACTTGACGAAAAAGCCCCCGTCGAAGCAATCAACGTAGACGAGAACGAAACAACACGCGAAAATCACGCGCCCCAAGATTCTCTCGAACCCCGCGACTGACACAAAAAAATGCGCCCCGATTCTTTCCAGAACCGAGACGCATCCCTTATAGGTCATTGGGACATTGGGTTGTTAGGTTATTGGGCAATAACAGTTCAGGGTTGTTATAGCAAACTGCCAAAACTGCCCTCTCCCCTTCTCCTTCGAGATTGAGGCAGAGAGCCTAAAGGCTGATTTGAACGAAAATTCCCACAACCCTGAACTGT
>CAZPZP010000363.1:0-5038 GCA_964591025.1 uncultured Chthonomonadaceae bacterium | reverse complement strand
AAGCCAATTTGCGCCAAGTCGAGCAGCCGCCCCAAACGTGCGCGGTCAAACGGAGCCTGTTCGCCTGTCCCCTGCACCTCGATATACTTGCCCTTGTCCGTCGCAATGACATTCATATCCACCGCGCATTTGGAATCTTCGACATAGCACAGGTCAAGCAGTTCGTCGCTGCCGACGACGCCCACACTGACCGCCGCCACCACGCCCGTCAACGGCATACGCGCAATGGAACCCTGCTTCACCAATTTATGGCAGCATTCGGCGAGCGCGACATACGCCCCCGTAATCGAAGCACAGCGCGTGCCGCCGTCCGCCTGAAGCACGTCGCAGTCAAGCCAAATCGTGCGATCACCGAGAACCGGCATCTCGATAACCGTTCGCAGACTGCGCCCGATAAGCCGCTGAATCTCCATCGTGCGCCCTCCCGGTCCCGATTTTGTCTCGCGCATGGTGCGGGTGTTGGTGGCACGCGGCAGCATGGAATACTCAGCGGTCAGCCAGCCTTGCAGACCTTCGGCTTTGCGGAACGGCGGCAGTTTTTCCTCTACCGACGCGGTGCAGATAACCCGTGTGTTGCCCATTTCGATCAGGCAGGAGCCTTCGGCGTTGGGCATAAAACCGCGTGTGATTTTGGCGGGGCGCATCTGACTGCTTCCGCGCCCATCGGATCGTGGCATAGTTTCTCCTTATGAAACACAAATTTGAGAACGCCGCGAAAGTTTCGGGCGTTCGTGGTAAGCTCGTTCTCTTTTTCTGTGCTGATTTCCTGCCCGATTCTGTTTTCTCGCGGATTTCTGCGACACCTGAACCATTGAACGCCCGTATCTCATCTATAATAGAGCAAGACAACCGACTTTTCGATTGAGAAAGGGAAACCCATGAAATCGCTGCTGAAACCTGCCTTGAGTGTTCTTTTGAGTTGTGGAACCACCGTGATCGCTCAGGCGCAAACGGGCTTGATGGATCGCTTTGTTTTGGAAGGCAAAGAGGCAGTCCTTGCATTGCCCTCCGAACTGATCGCCGCGCCCACCGTCGAACGTGTGTACCTGTCACCCGATGGCTATCATTTGCTCATTTTGCGCGAGAAAATTAAAATCACTCCTGAAATGCTTGCCAATCTTGCCGAGGGCGAGCAAAAAACTCCCGATGGCGAACAGGAGTTGATCTACTGGAACGCCCGCACTCGCATCGCTCGCAGTATTTGGAAAGGCGCAAGTTTCGAGAACAACATTGTTGAAGTCGAGTGGCTGCCTCAAACTGACACTGTGTTTATCATTGTGCAGACCCTCCCCTCCAAAGCCTTGTTATCAAACCCCAATCCCAACGCGCCGATTCCTCTGCCCGAATGGAAACTGCTCAAAACAACGGAGGGACAAGTCCGCGCCACCGAGATTCCTGTTCCCAATCTCGGTATCGGAGGAATGCTCAGCCTCTCCGCCTCCAAGACACAGCCGTTGATGATGCTCCAGATCACGAAGGAAAACAATGTACCACCGCCCCCCGATGGTAGAATTGTGCAAAATACGGCGATCTACCTGATCCGCAAAGACGGGCGGATCGACACGCCGCTCACTATTCCTAATGCCGATAAAACTCTGGCTCTGCTACCGATGTGGGAGAGGGACGGCAAGCCGGTGATCCACTCCGTTGGCGAGGACGGCAAGCCTCTGCACTACGCCGTCGATCCCAAAACACTCGCTCTCTCGCTCCTTGAAGGCAAATTCGACCAACAGGAGTATAAGGAACCGGATCGCACTCGCGCCGGATTTCTCTCGCTAAAACCTCAAAAAGTGATGGCGACCATCGGCGAGACACAAAAGCCAATTTCGACATTGTGGTTAGAATCACGTGTCGAAAGTGAAGCCCCGCGTATTCTGCTGTCCGGCGATGGAACAGAAGGAAATTTGCTGCCGAAAGGGGACGGGGCATTCTATCAATCTCAGGGAGCATTGTGGTATACGCCGTTTTTGCGCGTAAATCAGGCGCAGTTTTTGGCGGCGCGAAAGGCGGGATTGAAAGCCAGAGCGTTATCCGATGCGAGACAAGCAGGCTTGGGGATTTATATGTACTCACAGGATTACGATGATACCCTCCCCGATCCCGATGGCATCAAAGACAAAATCATGCCTTATGTCAAAAACGAATCCGTTCTCGAAAATCTGGTTTACACTTATGGCGGCGGCAAAATTACCGACCCGACCCAACGCGGTTCGACAATCCTCGGCTATGTGACCGGTCCGGGCGGACGCGCCAATATCTACGCCGATGGTCGCGCCAGATGGGAAGACGCCCCGAAACCATAACACGAGACCGAAATCTTTGGGAAACGAGTGTATCAGGTAAACTCGTAAGGACGATAGGGAATAAACAATACTTATGAGGCAAACTTGAAAAATTTTGGCATCAAATGGGGTCTTGGATTGGCATTGCTCGGCTTGGGACTCAGTGCATCCGCCGATACGCTCAAAAACCGTATGAATACCTTCGATACGGTTTGGCGGCGCGTGCAGGAAAAGCACTACGACCCGAAACTCAACGGCATCAACTGGAAAGCCGTTCGCACAAAATACGCGCCGCTGGTTCGCAAGGCAAAAACTGACTCCGAATTCTATGGCTTACTGAATCAAATGCTCGGGGAACTCAAACAGTCGCATTTCGCCGTTATTCCGCCGAGTGCCTACCTCGCCGAAGATGACACGGCGGCGGCAATCCATGAGGGCGATGTCGGCTTGACCGTTCAATTAGTCGAAGGTCAGGCAGTGGTGACGCAGGTTCAGGAAGGCTCTGATGCGGCGGAAAAAGGCATCAAGCCGGGATATGCGATTACCAGCGTCAAAGGCAAACCTGTCGCCAAACTTCTCGAACGGATCAAAGCCCGCAAACTCAAACCCACGGAGGAACGCCTCCAACTGCGTTTCGGACTTCGCTCGCGGCTCGGCGGCGAAATCGGTAGTTCGATCTCCATGGGTTATCTCGATGGCGACGACAAGCCCGGCGAAGTCGAACTGGAATGCCGCAAGCCACGCGGCGAAATGGTCAAATTCGGGTATCTGCCGCCCGTTCCATCGTATGTCGAATCCAAGAGACTGCCCGGCAATATCGGCTACATCTCCCTCAATATCTTCATGATTCCGATGTTGGAGCCGGTCAAAAAAGCGGTGGCGGAACTGCACGACACCGACGGCATGATCTTCGACCTGCGCGGCAATCTTGGCGGTGTCGGCATGATGGCGACCCCGATTGCGTCTCTATTCAGCACAAAACGCGGCACACTGGGAACCATGAAATTACGTTCTGGCGAAATGCGGTTTGTGGTTTTCCCGACTGCCGATGCCTATACCAAGCCGCTGATTATCCTCACCGATGAAGGCTCAATCAGCACGTCTGAGATTATGGCGGGCAGTATGCAGGAGAACAAACGCGCCCTGACAGCGGGCAGTCCGACGCCCGGCATGGTGCTTCCCTCGAATATCGAACGGCTCGACGGCGGGGTACGAATGCAGTATGTTATCGCCGATTTCAAGACACCCAAAGGAGTGCTGCTGGAAGGACGCGGCGTCAAACCCGACATTCCCGTCACCCTGACCCGCAAAACACTGCTCTCAGGACAAGACCCGATCATAGACGCGGCAATCGCCGCCATCCACAAACAAAACGGCACACCACAAACCGCCGCAGGAGACAAGTAAACCGTGAAAACGCCCCGAACGATTTTAACCTCTGCCTTGATTTTGCTTCCGACCCTCCTCTTTGCTCAGGGCGCGAAAAAAATCACGGTAGATCAGATTATGGAAAAAAGTCTTGCCGCCACCGGCGGACGCGCTGCCATGTTGAAACTCAAAACCTCGACAATGAAAGGCACCCTCAACGTCAAATCCAGCGGGATTAAAGGCACAATCGCGATTACAACCAAATCGCCTAACAAAGTCCTTGTCACTTCGACGATCCCCGGTGTCGGCGATTCTCTGCAAGGCTTTGACGGCAAAGTCGGTTGGGCAAAAGACCCATTCAGCGGCTTACGCAAATTAGAAGGCGGCGAACTCGACGAGATCAAGCGACAGGGGCAGCTGAGTGAAGCCCTCACCTACAAAAGTGTCTATTCTCAAATCAAATTGGTCGGTACGCAAAAAGTCAATGGCAAAGACGCTTATGTTCTGAAAATGACACCTAAAAAGGGCAAACCTTCGACCTCTTACTTCGACACCAAAACCTTCCTGCTCGTCAAACAGGAGATGACAGCCGAGACACCGCAAGGAACCTTCCCCGTCGAAGCGTTTATTTCCGAGTACAAGACGATTGACGGCGTTAAGTTTCCTACCGTGATGAAGCAAAAAATCGGAACTATCGCCGATATGGAGATGCGGTTCAGCGAGATCAAAAACAACACGCCCGTTGACGACAAAATCTTCACCATGCCCGCGAAGTAGGGAACAGGGGACAGGACAATTCATAAGAACCACGGGGACAATTCAATAATCTGTGTTAAGGAAAAAGGGATATGACACGAGTTGGTGTATTCGCCTCAGAACGCACGCGCCCCTGTGAAGTGGAAATCGTCCAACTGCTTCGCGCCGATGGATTCGAGGTTGTTTTGCCGGAGAGGACAATCCAATCGCTTCCGGCAAACATCGCCGAGACGATTGATGCGGCGATTGTTCTTACGGGATTTGCGGCATTGGAGCATTGCGGCACTCTTCCGGCAGTTGTGGTTCCCGGCGAGGCCGAAGCATGGCACTTTGCCGATACGGAAACGATTCCGATCCATTTGCGCCGCCGTCAAACTGTCCCTGCGCCTGATGGCGGTGTTTATGTGCGCCGCGACCTGACGGATTACGCTCTCTACGGCAGAGAGTTGGCGTTCGCCCTGAACGCCCGCGAAGGCAAAACGGCGGTCTGCTTGCCACTGCGCGGATTATCCGCATTGGACGATTTCGACGCACCCTTTTTCAGCACCGAGATGCGAATGGCTCTGTTCGGCAACCTCACGACTCACCTCAAGCAAGAGATTCGGCTGTATGAGGGCAATGTCCACGTCAAC
>CAZPZP010000362.1:0-5049 GCA_964591025.1 uncultured Chthonomonadaceae bacterium | reverse complement strand
GGAATAAGCAGGAGAACAGGAGGTTAACGCGGAAATGAGAAAAGACATTCTGTTCGCTTTGTTTGATCGAAAGAGTCAAAAGGAGACATCCTATGCAAGCCCCACAACCGTTTGGTGACGAAAAGAAAACACGCGAAACTGCATTGTTTCTGCACTTGTCCCAATTTCTTGGCTACGTTATTCCTGTTGCTGGATTGGTCGTTCCCGTTATCATCTGGCAAGTTAAAAAGAACGAACTGCCGTTGATTGATGAACACGGCAAAAATGTTGCCAACTGGATTATCTCTTCGCTGATCTATTGGGTAATCTCTTTTGTACTGATGTTTGTGCTGATCGGCATCCCCATGATGATTGTTTTGGGAATTCTTGCAATCGTGTTTCCCATTATTGGAGCCATCAAAGGCAATAACGGCGAAGTGTGGAAATATCCCGGCGCGATTCCTTTCTTCCGATAAACACTTCCCTTTAGAGAGGCAACCCTCTTCTTGAAACGAACTATTGCTGTCATTCCTGCCGCCGGACGCGCTCAACGTTTCGGTGGCAGTGCCAATAAAATCTGGTCACTTCTCGACGGACGCACCGTTCTGGATTGGACACTAAGCGCGTTTGCGTCGCACCCGCAAATTGACGGAATTATCGTTGTCGCTAGCGAGGACGAACTGGAGCGTGTGCGGTCTGCGACTTCGGGAACGCCCAAAATTTTGGAGGTCGTTGTTGGCGGCGAAACACGCGCCGAATCGGTCAAAAAAGGCTTGGATGCCCTGCCCGACGAGGCGGAAATTGTGCTTGTCCATGATGCCGCCCGCCCCTTCGTCACCGCCAAAATTCTCACGGACAGTATTGAAGCCGTTGAGCGAACCGGAGCGTCCGTGCCGGGAACGCCCTTGTCCGATACGGTCAAAAGAGTCGGCACTGATCGGCTCGTAAAAGCGACGGTTCCGCGCACTTTTGTTGTCGGTGATGAAACTCTTACAGGGTTGACTGCCGTACAGACTCCACAAGGAGCGCGGGTTTCGGTCTTGCGGATCGCCTATGACGCATTCGATTTTGCTCTGGGCGAACCGACCGATGAAGCCTCCTTGATCGAAGCCGCCGGTTTGCCTGTCGAAGTGGTTTCGGGTGACCCGATCAATCTCAAAATCACGCGGCAGGACGATCTCGACTGGGCGCAAAGGATTTTGCGCGGCGGTATCGAAAAAGAACATGAGGATCAGACGACTGCCAATACGCAGCCGAGTTTCGGGGAAATTCGCACGGGATTCGGCTATGATGTCCATGCGTTTGCCGCGCCGAGTGCCGGGCGTACTTTGTATCTTGGTGGCGTCGCCGTTCCGCATGATCGCGGTTTGGAGGGGCATTCCGATGCCGACGTTCTGCTTCATGCCATTGCGGACGCTCTGCTCGGTGCCGCATCGCTCGGCGATATTGGGATACTGTTTCCCAATACCGATGAACGCTATCGGGGCATTTCGAGCCTACGACTTTTGTCGGTTGTCGGCGAGCGGCTGAACGAAACAGAATGGCACATCGTCAACATAGACGCGACTGTGGTTGCCGAAGCCCCGAGGCTGATGCCGTATCGCGCCGAAATGATGCAGACAATTGCGAGTTGTTTGGGTTTGGAAGCGTCCCGTGTCAGCATCAAAGCCACGACCTCCGAGAAAATGGGGTTTGTGGGACGGGGCGAAGGCATGGCGAGTTGGGCAGTTGCAACAATCAAAAAAGGGGAAAGCCGATGATGCTTTCAGCACATCCGAAAACGAAATCGGTACATATTACCGATGATACCAAAGAGTATCTTGAGAAGAAACTGGGCAAATTTGCCCGCTATTTCCGCCATGAACCGGAAGTGCAGTTTGTTCAGGGATTCGAGCGGGGACATCATATCGCCGAAGTCACTCTGCATGGCGATAGCATAATTTTACGCTCTCAGGAGAAACATACCGATTTGCGAACCGCATTGGATCACGCCGTCGCCAAATTAGAGACGCAGTTGATCAAATACAAGAGCAAGCGGATCGATTCGCACCGGCAGACATCGGCGATCAAAGCAGAAACGGAGGCATCTCTGGACAGTATGCCCGACTTTGCGCCGCAGATTGCCCGCCGCAAATCGTTTACCGTGCAAACAATGTCGCCGGAAGACGCCGCGCAACAGATGGAATTGCTTGGGCATACGTTCTTTTTGTTCAAGAACGATGAGACAGGCAAACCGTCTGTTCTCTATCGGCGCGAAAGCGGCGACTACGGCTTGATCGAGCCGACGCTGTAATTGTAAGAAGCGTGTGCCGGATACGTTTTACTTCTGTGTCCGGCATAGGCTCGTTTCGGAAGGAGGGGACGAGTATCAATGAAAATGCTGATGCACGAGAACCTCCTACCATTAGACCTCTTGTGTTCTCATGATCGGGTACAAAAACGTACCCGCCTAAAAAACAGACGTCCTGCGGACGCACAAACTGTACGGTTATCGCTCTACAAAAGACGCTCTTGAGAGCAGAGATTTTCAAGGGAGGCGCAAACCTCCCAAGTGGCTCGTCCGTAGGACGTCTGTTTTTCAGGCGGGTACGTTTTTGTACCCGATCATGAGAACACTGAGGCAAGATGCTCCTGCTATCATTATCTTGAGAGTACTTTCCACCTCTGCGCGTCCTCTGAACTCGCACACAAATACGTGAAATTGAGACGGCATAAACCCTCTTTTTCTCAACTTCTCTCCCAAACATTCATCTGAATTTCATCTTTTTGTGTCACCCTGACAACATAAAATCCCCTCTTTTGGTTTTTGCAAGAAGGAGGCTGCCCCATGAAACTGTTATTGATCGAAGATGACGCGGCGATTGCGACCATGATTCGGCGCGGCTTGACCGAAGCGGGCTATACCGTAGACGCCGAGACAAACGGCAGTCAGGGACTGCAAACCGCTCTCGAAAACACCTATAATCTGATTATTCTCGATGTCATGCTGCCGGGACAGAACGGGTTTGAGGTCTGCGCGGAGTTGCGTTCGCACCGCGTCCAAACTCCTATTCTTATGCTGACGGCACGCGATACCATTGAGGATAAAGTACGCGGTCTGGATACGGGAGCCGACGATTATCTGCCCAAGCCGTTCGATTTTCAAGAGTTGATGGCGCGAGTGCGGGCGTTGTTGCGGCGCGATAAAGTCCATAAAGTACGGATGATTACCGTCGGCGATTTGGTAATTGATACAGCACAGCACAAAGTCACCCGTGCCGGAACTGAAATTCGCCTCAGTCATCGGGAATACGATCTCTTGGAAGCACTCGCCGCCAATGAGAACCGCGTCCTCAGCCGCGAAGCCATTCAGGAACGGATTTGGATGAACGAGGAATCGTATACCAACACGGTGGATGTCTATATCGGAATGCTGCGGAAAAAGATAGACGCCAGCTCTTCGGTCAAATTGATCCACACGGTTCACGGCGTGGGCTATACTCTGCGTCTGCCGGAAAGCGAGACGGGAACGTGAGAGGAATGTTTGCGGGATTGCTGCCGCGCCGGGGTTCACTTCGCACCCAGTTGATCGTATGGAACATCGTCGCGCTGGCGATTTTGCTCGGCATCATGGGCGTCGTCACGCGGTACACGGTGTCGTCCTATATGCTCGCTTCCATCGAGCGAGAACTGGAGAGCCGCGCCCGCAGAATGCCGCCCCCGCCCCGCGATTTTCCTCCTGATAGAGACCGGCGGGACGAACCGTTTTTCGGAGGCGGCGGACGGGGAGAGAGAGATGAGCGAGGGCGGCGAGGCGAACCGCGCCGTCCGCCCCCCATGTTCGACAGAGACCCGTATGGTCTCCACCATTTCGACCCGCAAGGCGTTTCCATTATGGCGAATGATACGCGCCCGATGTGGGATCGAGCGGCTTTCGAGCGGGCATTGCGGGAGCGACAGCCGCAGAAAACAAGGGTCACGGTAGAGGATGAGCCGCTTCTCATATTTACCCTCCCCCACCTGCGTAACGGCAGAGTCGAGGACATTCTGCAAGCCGCTTACCCGTTGACCGAGATGTATCGCGCTCTGAGTGGATTGAATCAATCGCTTCTTATCTTGTCACCGTTCGCTTTGCTCAGTGCGGGGCTTGGCGGCGCGTTTCTGACGGATCGCGTCCTGCGGCGTGTGCGTCTACTGACCGAAGCGGCAAGCCAAATCGGGGCGCGGGGATTATCGGAGCGACTGCCAGCACAGGGCAATGATGAGTTTTCAGCACTGGCGACTGCTTTCAATACGCTTCTCTCTCAGCTTCAAGGCGCGTTCCAAAAGCAGGAGAATTTGCTGGAACAGCAGCGACGATTCACCGCCGATGCTTCCCATGAACTCAAAACGCCGCTGACGGTGATCAAAGGCACTGCCGGGCTTGCGTTGAGCGGAGAGCGCAAGCCGGAAGAGTACCGCCAGACTTTGCAGGAGATCAATCGGGCGTCGGATCAGATGGCAGTTTTGGTGCAGGATTTGCTCTATGTGGCGCGTTCCGACGCGGGGCAGCTTGGCAGAGAACCCATCGAGATTTTGGTTCGCGAGATTTTAGAGGCGGCAATCGCCAATGTGTCGCCGCACGGCGGGGCGGCAATTGCGCTCCAAATCGGTGACGAATCGCTGAGTGTGTGCGGCAACGAGTGCGAACTGATTCGGCTCTTCTCCAATCTGCTCGACAATGCCGTGCGCTATACGCCCGAAAAGGGACAAGTCACCTTGACAGCAAAGAGCGAAAACCGGCACGTTCTGATTTCGGTGGCGGACACAGGCAGCGGTATTGCCCCCGAACATCTTGCTCATCTCGGCGAACGATTCTATCGCGTGGACACCTCCCGCACACGTCCGACAGGTGGCACAGGCTTAGGGCTATCTATTTGCAAGGGAATAGCCGAGGCGCATCACGGCGCGATCCATTGGGAAAGCACGGTAGGAGTGGGAACGATAGTGACAGTTTCGCTTCCGATAGAGGAGTGAGAACGCTTCTCAATCCGGAGTTAAAACTCCGTTCTGACGAGGCGAAGCCCACCTGCGTGGGCTGCATCTCTATTA
>CAZPZP010000361.1:0-5053 GCA_964591025.1 uncultured Chthonomonadaceae bacterium | reverse complement strand
ACTACTACTGACATCGGCGAAGAGAGCGAATATGCGGAAGCGTTGCGTCCGAAGGACGCTTGGCGGAACGCCATGACAGACGGGTATTTACAATGCCCGCTGTGAGTATTCGCCCGTCATGCAGGACGGTGCAATTGTCTATGAGGGATATATGCCCATGGCGGCGCGTTTATGACGGCACGAGATGGGGCGACCTCCGGCAGTTCATTCGGCAGGGCGGCAAACCCACGAGCATCAAAACTGCGTCGAAAGACAGCCAATCGGGTGCGTTGCGTCGCTTGAGGACTCCCGAAAAATCAGGAGTTGGATTTGCCGCGTGAGGAGGCACTGAAGTAGAAATTGACGCCCTTTTGTGCGATCAGTGACCCCGCAATACTCATAATAAACAGATAGGCGAGTTGAAACAGCATGGTTCCGAAATGCGCTCCAATTTGTGCGGCAGCAGGGTCTTTTTTGGGATCGCCGGTGAATTTCAACCCAAGCGCGGCATCGGGCTTTTGGGTGAACAGTTCGTAAGCGATTTTGAATACCAAGAGGAGCAATCCCACTCCGAGCAGAAACACGAACATTCCCATGATCTTGCCGAAAATATCATTGCGTCCCGATGTCAGCACGGAGATCGCTTCCTGCTCCTTGCCTTCGATTGTCTGATCCATGCCGCCCCTCTTGCGTTGCTGTGTGGGTGATTATACCCTTTTGTTACGGATATTCTCCCCGAATGTTACAGTCGTAACAGTTCAGGGTTGTGGGAGTAAAGTTTCAGGCAGGCGTGGCAAGAGGTTGCTGCTGTGCTTCCCGCAGCATTTCTTGACAGGCAGCCAGACATTCCTCGCCTCGCAGTTGCCACGTCGCGAACAGACTCGACAACACCGCCATTGTCTGTGACCCGACAGGTGAACGGGTTCCGCCACTGATCTTGCGGGCAATCACTCGCGAACGAATGACCCGTTCAGCGGGATTGTTCTCGGAGGGAACCTGCGGATACTCCACAAAGGGAAAGAGTTCGCTCTCAAATTGAAGGAGGCGTTTGCACAGCACACTTTGCGGCAGCGAGGCGGCAACACAGGGGGAGGCGTTGCTTCGCCCACCCCACGACACCGGGCAGGGGGAACTTTTCGGTGAGCGTATGGACATCGCGCAGGAGGTGAACCCAGCACCGTTGGTGCAGACCGAGAGGACGGTTGTAGCCGCCGTAGAAATCGCTGACGACAATGCCACGAGAGTCCTCGCCCAAGACATCGGTGACGACATGACCGGCACGGGTTTTGGGGAGAGTGAAGTACGCCGCAGTGGGGGTCGAGAAACTCCACAAGTACCCGTTCTTCCCGTTTTCCCGCCATCCGGTCTCGTCGCCGTGAACGTACTCACTTTGGCGCAGTGTCTCGTGCAAACGCGCAAGAGCGGACTGCCCCAATGCGGACACCGTTGCAAGCATCCATGTCACTTCTCCGACACTCACCTTGAGGTGGCAGAGGACAGACAGCAGGGAAGCAATTCCCTGCACCGGCAAGCGTCCGACAGAGCAAATATAAGCGACAAGGGCATGAACCCGCTGTCCAAACCGACTGTGACCGACGGCGACTTCCGTAAGGTCGGGTGTAGGAAGACACCGTTTCTGGCACACGCCGCAATAACGTGCCTCAAGAACATGGTCAATGACCCGGACAGCGACTTCGGGCAGTTCGATAATCTGACGCCGACTGCGTGGGGTTCCACCAGAGAGGGAGCGTCCGTAGTCGGGGCAGTGGGAACAGGCGTGAACCACTTCTTCGGTGGGGATTTCCCGCCGTCTGACAAAAGCATCAGGACGTTTCTTGCGGGGCGTCTTGGGTTCCGAAAGCGGAGACGGCGTATTGGGCTTGACCCAATCGGGCGGTTCGGTCTTGAGTAAGGGCGGCAGATTGCCTCCGCCTTTGAGACGGTAGATTTCCGCACGCAATGTCAGAATTTCCTGTTGGAGAAACAGGTTCAGTTCTGCCTGTTGCTGCACCAGAGGAATCAATTCTTCACGAGACAAAGAGGCGAAAGCGTCCATACGGGGAAGTACGAACAATTACACGTCAAGATTCCCACTACCCTGAACTGTTACCTACCCGACTTAGGCAAGAAGTCTATAAGGGGAATTCATTTCGTGGCTCAAAACACAATCGCCGCCGAAAGTCTTACTCTCCTTGTAGAAAAGTAAGACCTTCGGCGGCAACGATTGATTTGGTGTATCGCGGCACTACGGTTTATTGGCGGATCAGTTCGTTTGGACCCAAATGGCGCAGTTTCTTCAAGGCGCGGAGTTCGATCTGACGCACACGCTCACGCGTGACGTGCAGACGACTGCCGACCTCTTCCAAAGTGCGGGCGTAGCCGTCGTCAAGACCAAAACGCATTCTTAACACTTCCTTTTCGCGTCCTGTCAACTTGTCTAAAACCTCTTCGATCTGCTCGCGGCGGATCAAATTCAGCGTGGCTTCGGAGGGCGAAATTGCTGTATGCGATTGAATGAAATCGGAAAGTTGACTGTTGTCTTTTTCACCAATAGGCGTTTCGAGAGACAACGGTTCGAGGGCGATTCGCATGATCTCATTGACACGGTCAACGGGAACTTCGAGTTCACGGGCGATCTCTTCAACGGTGGGGTCGCGGAGAAGCTGTTGGCGCAGTCGGCTGGAGGCTTTAACGAGCTTGTGTATAATCTCGGCGACATACACGGGGATACGAATGGTGCGTCCCTGATTGATGATTGCACGGGCAATGGCGCGGCGAATCCACCATGTCGCGTAGGTGCTGAAACGATAGCCTTTGTCGGGATCGAATTTCTCGACGGCACGGATCAGTCCGATGTTACCTTCTTGAATGAGGTCGGGAAGCGGAATACCGCGCACACTGTATTTCTTGGCGATGGAGACGACGAGACGAAGATTGGCTTCGGTGAGTTTGTCTTTGGCGGCTTTATCGCCTTTTTGGACGGCACGGGCAAGACGCACTTCTTCATCCGCTGTCAAAAGTTGTGCGCCGCGTGCGCGGCTCATCCAAAGTTGAAGGCTCTCATCGTGGCGAATATTGCTGGTGTCGCCGTTGAGAAGCTGCGAAACGGTGCTGGATTCATGTCCCATTCCAGGCATAGCACTCACCACTGCCTCCTCTGGCATTTCGCGGTCAAAACCTTCTTCATTGGCAAGGGCATCGCCGTTAAAGATGTCAAGAAGGTCTTCGCCGGGTTCTTGCTCATAACTCTCTTCTGCCTCTTCCTCGGTTACAGAAGGCAAAAGTGTGTGGGCAAAATCGTGGGGGGAACTGATAGCGCGGTTTCGGGCGTTGGGACGCTCCAGGGTCGCGGTTTTGTTGCTCATAAATGCTACTCCTCGGTGTTAGACGTGGGTTTGCAGTCTTTAGTTGCGTGGCGCAGTCCATCGTCATCGGACAGGTCGTGATTTTTTTCACAGTTGCGAGGCTGTCACAGGCTTTTACAACGCAAGAGCGGTTTTCGCCTTGCTTTGCTTCTCTGTTCCTGTCATCGAAAAACAAGAGAGAAAGCCTTTTTGGAGAACACTCTGCCCTTCCTTTGGAAAGTGGAGGTGTTACTGCCGCGATGGAAATGACCAATTTTTTGCCGTTGTGCGTAATGCTCCGAGTAAAAAAAAAGGCACAAATTGCAACGGTTTGGATGTTTGGAGCGTGCTTATGGAAAACGCACAGCGACTCAATTGTTCAATTGTTCACAAAGTCGCCATTAGGTACAGGCTGTCTGTACCGTTGAACACATTATAAGACAGCGGTTTCGATTTGTCAAGCGTTTTTTAACATAAAATTAACAATGAGTCACGTTTTTTGTAAAATCCACAATTTGTGGCAATTTAGCGATAGATATTCTCAAGCGCGGACTAAATCTCTCAAACCGGCGACAACACCGCACAAGGTCTTAATGGTATAGTCAATTGCTTCGGCGTCTGTTTCATGCCCTAATGTGAGTCGCAATGCTCCACGGGCTGTCTCGCGGTCTAACCCAATGGCTTTGAGAACGTGTGACGGTTCGACAGAACCGCTGCTACACGCAGACCCAGCGGACGCACAAATTCCGGCGTCATCCAAGCCCAGCAATATCGGTTCGCCGTCTACGCCTTCGATGCATAGATGAACATTGAACGACAAACGGTGCGTTCGGCTTCCATTGATACGCACACCAACAAGATGTGTTTGCAATCCTGCGATCAAACGCTCACGCAAAAACGTAAGACGCTCGGTATCTTCCGCCATATAATGCCGTACGACTTCGGCTGCCTTGCCTAATCCTACGATTCCGGGGACGTTGAGAGTTCCCCCACGCCGCCCTTTTTCTTGTTCGCCGCCCTCCTGAAACCGAATTACGGGAATACCGCGCCGCACGAAAAGCGCACCAATGCCTTTGGGACCATGCAGTTTATGCGCCGACAGACTCAGCAGATCGATCTTCATAGCGCGAACATCTATGGGGACTTTGCCGAACGTCTGCACCGCGTCGGTATGAAAATAGACGCCGCGTTCGCGACATAGCGCCCCAATCGCGGCGATGGGATTAATCGTCCCGATCTCGTTGTTCGCGTGCATTACCGAAACCAAAACCGTATCGGGGCGAATGCACTTCGCCAATTCATCAGGGTCGACGCGCCCCTCCGAATCGACGGGAATAAAATTCATCTCGAAGCCGTTTTCCGCCAGCGTCTCCATCGGTTCCAGAACGGCGTGATGCTCGACGGGCGTCGTCAGCATATGGCGACCACGATGTTTGTTCGCTTGCATGATGCCCCATATCGCCGCATTGTCCGATTCGGTTCCGCCCGACGTGAAAACAATCTCATCGGGCGTCGCGTTCATGGTTTCGGCAACCGTTTCGCGTGCCGTGTCCACTCCGTCCCGCGCTGCCACTCCCACACTGTAGAGCGTGGCAGAGTTGCCGTAAAGTTCTGTAAAATAGGGCAACATGGCTTCAACCACTTCGGGTAAAACCGGGGTTGTTGCAGCATTATCGAGATAAATGGGAAGTTTCATCGCAAAGGTCTTTCTATATTACTCACCTCTCGCA
>CAZPZP010000360.1:0-5056 GCA_964591025.1 uncultured Chthonomonadaceae bacterium | reverse complement strand
CCCAAACACCAGCACTATTGTTGGCGCGAAACTCGGCGCACGCACGCGCCCTCAACCTAAAGCGGGCAGTGGCGGCGTCACTCTTTTTATGGCATCACTCGGCAATGTCGCCCCTGTCGGTATGATGCGCGGGCAAACGCTCACTCTCACCATGAGCGGCGGATTGATCTCCGATGCGACGGGCGTTCTCTTCGATGATCCGGCGATCACGGGCAAAATTATTACGCCCGTTGATAAGAATGCGGGCATTTTGCGCGTCGAAACCACCGTCGCGTCCTCGGCACGAGTCGGTATTCATCGGGTTTTAGTGCAGACGCCGCACGGAGCCACCAATAGCCTGACTTTTGCAGTCGGCAATTGGACGGAGACGGCGCAAACCAAAACCCACGACAGCCTCGCCAACGCACAGCCCATTTCCCTTCCCACAACGATAATCGGCTTGATGGACAAACCCGGCGACGCCGATCATTATCTGTTCGAGGCAAAAAAAGGCGATGAGTTTGTGTTCGAGATCATGGCGCAGTCGGTACGTTCACGATTGCAAGCGGTGGTGACCTTGCTGGACGCCGAAGGCAAAACGCTCAAAGAGGTTTCGCCGCGTTCATGGCGTCCCGACCCCATTCTCGGCTATCATTTTATGAAAAATGGGAAGTACATTGTTCGCATCAAAGATTTTCAGAATGCGGCGGGCGGCGATGTCGCGTATCGTCTCAATGCCGGACGCTTGCCGTTTGTCGAGAGTGTGTTTCCGCTTGGCGTGCAAGCCGGAACCCGTACTCCCGTCTCGGTCACAGGCTATAATGTACCGTCGTCCGTGACTGTTGATGCTCCGAAAACCGCTCTGCCCAATCAGACCATGTCCCTGCCGTTGCCGCAGGGCGACCCATCAGGCTTGTCGGAACCGTTGGGGGCGCGTCTCGCAATCGGCGTCGAGGCGGGAATCTCTCAACTTGCGGCAAGCGATACCATCGAGAAGGCGACTCCGATTGGCGTTCCTGCAAGCGTCAATTCGCGGCTATGGCGTTCCTCTCGCCCCAATGAAACGGGCTTGGCACACTTTTATCGCTTTGCCGCAAAAAAGGGTCAGCGTTTGATTGTCGAGACACAGGCGCGGCGGCTTGGCTCTCCTATAGACACCGAGATCGAGATCACGGATTTGCAGGGCAAGCCCATTGAACGCGCCGTTTTGCGGGCAGTCGCACAAACGGAAATCACGCTCAACGACAGAGACTCGCGCAGTTCCGGTTTGCGGCTTGTGGCGTGGGACAGTTTCCATGTCAACGATTATCTTCTGGTCGGGCGCGAAGTGATTCAGATTCTCGCTCTGCCGAAAGGTCCTGACGACGACGTGCTTTTTCGGAATTATCGCGGCGGACGGCAAACATATTTCGCAACAACGCCGGAATTTCACAGCGTTGCGGCTCCCGTCTACAAAGTGGAAGTGCATCCGCCCGGCAGCAAATTCTCCCCAAACGGCTATCCGTTGAGACGCTTGATCTATCGCAACGATGACGGCGGGGCGTTGCACGGCAAAGATTCGTACCTCGAATTCAATCCGCCCGCCGACGGCGAGTATCTCGTCAAAGTTTGGGATGCCCGTGAGCAGACGGGTTTCGGCTATGATTATCGTCTGTTGATTCATCTGCCGCGTCCCGATTTCAAGGTCACATTTTCACCCGCGAACCCGAATCTGCCGCAAGGCGGAGGCACGCTGATCGGCGTCGAATGCGAACGCTCTGACGGCTTCAATGGCGCAATAGCCATCTCTCTCGAAAATCTGCCGCCCGGTTTTCACGCCACCGAAACCATCATCGAGCCAACCGAAAATAGCGCGACTCTGCTCTTGACGTGCGATGCCAACGCCGTCACGCCAACAACGGCGACACCGTTTCGGATTATAGCACGGGCGCAAATCGGCGCAAACACAATCTCTCATCTTGCCGAAAATGCGGTCAATACGCGCCTGATCACTGTCCTACTCAAGCCCGATTTGACCGCCGAAACCGACAAGCGCGAAATCGTTCTGACACCCGGCAGCACAACGTATATTGAAGCGACCATCGAACGCCAGAACAATTTTGGCGGGCGCGTTCCGCTCGATGTTCGCAACTTGCCGCATGGCGTGCGCGTCACGGATATTGGCTTAAATGGTATCCTGATCATCGAGCAAGAATCGTCCCGGCGATTTGCTCTGTACTGCGAGCCGTGGGTCAAGCCGCAAACGCGCCCGATCTATGTGATGGCGACTCCTGATGGCGGCGTCGCAACCTCCGCCTTGCCGCTGACGCTGAAAATCGGAAGTATAGGGAACAGGTGACAGACAATGCAACCTCACCCCCAACCCCTCTCCTCACCAGTCGCAAGCTCCTTATGAGAGGGGAGGCAATGCAGAGTTTGTCCGCGAAGGCGGACGTTGCGTACTCAAGAGCAGGGAATTTATTCCACCGCATATCATGAATTACTGGGCGACCCTAACAAACACAAAAAATGGAGAGTATCGATGAAATTTGCATTCGCAGGAATTATAGGCGCGATGTCGCTCTTATTGACATTGGGAACAGTCAAGGCGGGCGAAAAAGCCTCTGATGGGCATCGGGTTCTGGCGGCGGACAAAGGGCGCGTCGCCATTTTGGACAAAGACGGCAAAGTTGAATGGGAAGTCCCTAATAACTTTGTCTGCCACGATATTCAACTCCTCAAAAACGGGAATATCGTCTTTCCTACCAGCCCGAACACTCTGATTGAGATGACGCCTGACAAAAAAATTGTTTGGCAACACAAGTCCAAGCCGCAACCGCCCTATACCGGAACCGTCGAAATTCATGGCTTCCAACGCCTTGATAACGGCTTGACCGTGATCGGTGAAACTGGCAACAGGCGCATTATTGAAGTGACAAAAGATGACACCATCGTCAAAGAGATTCCGCTGACAATTGACAAGCCGGACTCGCACCGCGACGTTCGCATGGTTCGCAAAATCAAAGGCGGGCATTATCTCGTCTGTCATGAGGGCGACGCCACAGTACGCGAATATGATGGCAAGGGGAAAGTTGTCTGGTCATATAAACTGGATTTGGACGGACGCGAGCGCACTCCGCATCACGATGGACACGGCACGGAGGTTTTCGGGGCGATTCGGATTCCCAACGGCAATACGCTGATCGCGTGCGGCAACGGCAATCGTGTGATTGAAGTGACGCCCAAAAACGAGGTTGTCTGGAAGTTGGACTACAATGAACTGCCCGGCATTCGCCTCTATTGGGTCACGACCCTGCAATATCTGCCGAACGGCAACCTTATTGTCGGCAATACCCATGCCGGACCCGATAACCCACAACTCTTCGAGGTCACACGCGACAAAAAAGTTGTTTGGACATTCAAGAATTGGGAGGTCTTCGGCAACGATCTCTGCGCCTCTCAGGTTCTGGACACCAAAGGTGTGATTCGCTGAAACGATCTGCCCTCAATGTTCGTGGGCGAAGTCAATCGTAACGATTGCACAAGAAGTCTGTCAGAATAAAGCAGGAATCGTGCGAGATTTGCCGAAAATAGGAATTGTTGTGTTCCGCTGTCTGTTTGCAAGGAGACAACGCCATGCGTTCTCTTGACTTCTCTCCCAAGCGTATCGCGGGGATTTTAATGCCCGCTTATCAAGTACACACGTCCTACGGACGAACATCCTTCCTGCTTGAACGGATTTCTGTCCGCAGGACAGGTGTTTTTGCTAACAGGGTACTTCAGTACCCTGCCTTAGCCATTCTTGCCGTTCTCTTTTTCTTTCTCGGCGGGATCGTACTGCCCTGCCGCGCCCAAACCGCCGACTCCGTCCCTGCGACAGCCGCGCAAACCCTGCCCGCCGCCGATCCGCAGGCGACGTTCAGCACAAAAATTACGCCCGGAACCGAGGTTCATATCGCCGTCACCGAGGAACCCGGCGTCAGTGGCACGCAGACTGTCGAAACGGATGGAACCATTGGCTTTGCTGTCAGCGATCTCGACGGTAACAATAAAACCGAGTGGCGCGTCAATATCAAAGACAAAACCACTGACGAAGCCAAAGATGTCATCATCGAAAGTCTCAAAAAGTATTTCAAGGCTCCCGAAGTGCGCGTCATCGTCACGAAAATGCCGCGTATCCGCGTGGAGATTTCCGGTCCCGTAGAGAGTCCCGGCACGCACACACTCGCCCCCGATGCGCTGCTCTCCGATGCTCTCGCTGCCGCCCGCTACAAGCCGAATGCCGATCTCAGCAAAGTTCGCATCACGCACAAAGCGAAAGAGGGCGAACAACCCGTGCCGCTCCTCGTGGATTTTGCCGCGTATCAGGAGGGACGCAGCGAACTCGATCCCGAACTCAAAAACGGTGACCGTGTCCTCCTGATCGCCCTACCCAAAGAGACGGTTCGCCCCGCGCCGCAATTCGTGCGAATGGTTGGTGAAGTTGTTCGGGATGCCTATATTCCCTTCGCCAACGGTATGCGCGTGAAATCGGCACTCGATCAAGTCGGTGGACTCAAGCCGTCGGCGGATCGGAAAAAAATGCGATTGGTGCGCGGCGGTGACGGCAAAATTCTCGAATTGGATGCCGATAAAGTGGACGAGGACGATCCCGTTCATAATATTTTTCTTTCACCCGGCGATATGCTATTCGTCAATGTTCGAGACCGAGGTCTGATTTACAGCGTGATAGGCGAAGTCATCGCGCCCAATACGTTTGCGTATCTGCCCGACTCCAAAGTGACCTTGCTCCAAGCCATCGAGCAGGCGGGCGGTTTGACCAAAACCGCCGACAAACGCAAAGGGATTCTGCGGCGCGGCTTCTTGCAAAACCCTGCCCAGTCGCCGGAATTGCCGTTCGATATTGAGAAAATTATCAAAGGGGAACAGCGCAACTGGGAACTGGAGGCGGGCGACGCCGTCATTATTCTGCCGCGCAAAAAACGCCCGACATTCTTGCAGCAAGCACTGCCTTTGCTGTTCCGTTTTCTGCCGCTTGGATAACCCCTCCCCAACCCTCCCCTTCCATAAGGGGAGGGAGCCGGAGTTTCCTCTCCCC
>CAZPZP010000359.1:0-5067 GCA_964591025.1 uncultured Chthonomonadaceae bacterium | reverse complement strand
GCAGCGGGTACTGAAAGTACCCGGCAACAAAGTACAAGCGTCTTTCAGACGCACACAGACGCCCAATTCAGTGCATTGACTCCCCTCTCCTCCGAACTTGTTCGGGTATCAGGAGAGGGGTTGGGGGTGAGGTAAGACGCTTGTTTGTTCCAGACGGGGGTTTAAAACCTCTGGTGCGTAACGTGAGTTAGAGTGTGTTGAAAAAGTGTCATTTCGCCAGTCTCCGTACCATAATGTAAATCATGGCTCTGCTGCTTTCGGGTAAGAACTCATCATCCTTACTCAACCGCCGATACCGCGACAACCAAGCAAAGGTGCGTTCGACCACCCAACGGCGCGGCAAAACGACAAAGCCCTCCTGGTCATCACTGCGCTTGACAATTTCCAAAACCCAGTCGAAAGTATCCATAAACGGCGTCCTCTGGAGGCAGGTCATGAGGCAGGAGACGCCCCGCCCCGCCGGAACGCAGTTGGTAGAAAATGGCGTTGAGTATTTCCTGATAGGAATACTTGCGGGGGTGTCCTGTTTTGCCGGTGGGCTTAAGTGCGGGCAGATAGGGTTTGAGTTTCTTATACTGCCCGTCGGTTAAATCGGTGGGATAAGTGCGTCGGTTCATAACCCACTTATTCCATGTCCAAACTCTTTTTCAACACACTCTAAGGCACGAGAATGCCCCTGATCAGTACTGATCAGGGGCGTTTTGGGAACTGCTATGCAAACTCAACAGACTAAATGCAACTACGCTTTTGCCATGTCCGTGATACGCCTCTCATCACGCTTACGCTGAGTCATGTCCAGAATTTTCTTTCGCATTCGGATATTGAGCGGCGTCACTTCTACCAGTTCATCGGGACCGATGTACTCGATGGCGCGGTCAAGGCTCATTTCAGTATGCGGCGTTAAACGGATCGCTAAGTCGGCATTGGAAGAGCGCATATTCGACAACTGCTTTTGCTTGCAGACGTTCATTTCCAAATCTTCGTCACGGTTGTTTTTGCCGATGATCATGCCTTCATACACCTGCGTACCGGCTCCGATGAAATTGATGCCACGTTCTTCCGCATTGCTCAGCCCAAATGGCGTGGTTGTGCCGAATTCCGTTGCCAGCAGACTGCCGTTACTGTTGCGTCCCATGGAACCGGCAAATTCACGGTAGCCGTCGAACAGCGTGCTGATGACGCCTGTTCCGCGTGTCGCCGTCAGGAAGTCGTTGCGGAACCCAAGCAAGCCGCGTGTCGGAATCACATAGGTAAAGTAGACAGAGCCGCCTGCCAGCCGCATATCCTGCATTTCGCCCTTGCGCTGTCCCATCTGCTCCACAACCACGCCCTGATAATCTTCGGCGACTTCGATCTCGACCTTCTCATACGGTTCGGACTTGTGACCGTTTTCGTCTTCGTGGAAGATCACTTCCGGTGCGCCGACTTGGAACTCATAGCCTTCGCGCCGCATGGTTTCGATAAGAATGGCGAGATGCAATTCGCCGCGCCCGGACACCAAATAGGTATCGGCGGCGTCTGTCTCGTCCACACGCAGGGCGATATTGGTTTCCAACTCCTTGAACAATCGCTCGCGCAGTTTGCGGCTCGTGCCGTACTGCCCTTCGCGTCCCGAAAGCGGGGACGTGTTGACACCGAATGCCATGCGAACAGTCGGCTCATCCACGGAAATCGAAGACAAGCCGACGGGATTCTCGCGGTCACAAATCGTATCGCCAATGGAAATATCGGGAATGCCGGAGATGATCGCGATTTCGCCCGCCGCAATCTCCTCTTGCTCGGTTTTTTTCAGTCCCTCGAAAACAAAAGTGGACACAACGCGGGCAAGGCGTGATTTGCCTTCACGGTCAACAATGGCGATGGATTCGTTGGGATGAATGCGCCCATTGTGCAGTCGCCCGATTCCGAACCGTCCGCGATAGTCGTCATAACTGAGGCTGGAAATCAGCATCTGCAAAGGCGCGTCGGGATTACCGATAGGCGCGGGCATTCGGTCAATAATCGTCTCGAACAACGCGGTCAAATCCGTGCCGGGCTTTGCCAAATCCAGCGTTGCCGTTCCCTGCCGGGCGCACGCATAGACAATGGCGAAATCCAGCTGCTCTTCGGTTGCGCCCAATTGCGCGAACAGGTCGAACGTCTGATCGACCACCCAATCGGGGCGGGAGTCGGCGCGGTCAATTTTGTTGATGACGACAACAGCACGATGTCCGCGAGCAAGAGCTTTGGAGAGAACAAAGCGCGTCTGCGGCATGGGACCGTCAACGGCGTCCACAAGGAGCAAAACGCCGTCCACCATCCCCAAAACGCGCTCGACTTCGCCGCCGAAATCGGAGTGTCCGGGAGTGTCCACGATATTGATCTTGTGTCCCCTATAAGAGACAGCCGTATTCTTGGAGACAATGGTGATGCCGCGCTCGCGCTCCAGATCGTTGCTGTCCATGACGCGGTCTGTCATATCCTGATTGGCGCGAAAAACATTGCCCTGACGCAACAAGCCGTCAACCAGTGTGGTTTTCCCGTGGTCGACGTGGGCGATAATGGCGACATTGCGAATTTGGTCTTGCATTGTGTGGCTCGTTCTGCTTTCTGACACAAGAACGCCGAGGCTTATGTCCTCGGCAAAGTTGGCGTGCAATTTGATGCGTTGGTTGATATTGGTAACAACAGTATACCCGAAAATGCACAATCGTGCAGGAATTTCCTGACCGATTCGGAGCGTATCTTGAGAAAGTGCAAAGTTTTGTTCGCAGGGCAGGATTCTTGCGAACTCTCACCAAATTTCTGCGTCAATAGGTCAAAATGCGTACTTTTTCTTATTCAACTCAAGTTGCCGGTGTCCTGACACTTATGGGGATTCTTTTCTGCCTCTCCAGCGTCATGGCACAACAGCCAAATCGTGCTACAATAGCGACGATAAAGGATGTGCAGGGAAAATCGCACGCGATCCCGAACCAAAGCGCGAAGGCGACGGTGCTGTTTTTTATCACTCATGACTGCCCGATCTCCAATCGGTACGCGCCAGAGATCAAGCGGATCGTTGCCGAATATCGTAAGCAGAACGTCGCATTCTATTTTGTCTATGCCGATCCGTCGGGAACCGACGCCCAAACGCGCAAACATCTCAAGGAATTCGGCTTGTCGGCTCCCGGAATCCGCGATACCAGCCATACATTAGTGAAACTGACTGGCGCGACCATCACGCCCGAAGTGGCATTACTGTCACCGACAGGCAAGCGAATTTATCGCGGGCGGATCGACAACAGAATTCTTGCGTTCGGCAAACAGCGCGATAAGCCAACCGTTTTCGATTTACGCCGCACATTGGACGCCTTTCTAAAACAAAAACCCGTTCCAATCGCACAAACTGAAGCCATCGGATGCTTTATTCCGTCTCTGTATTGAACCCAATCGCTGTCATCGTTCTGATGGAGGAATAATCACCTTGAAATTGTGGAAACTCGCTCTTAGCACTGTCATGCTCGGCATTGTCTCGGCTGCCTTGATCTCCGGCTTGAACGCCGCGCCGACCAAAAAGCCGACACCGGCGGAAAAACCTGCCTCGAAAGAAGCCAAAAAGATCAACGTTACGTTTGCCAAAGAGGTCGCGCCGATCATTTTCAACAACTGCACGACCTGCCATCGCCCCGGCGAAGTCGCGCCGTTTACCCTCATGAACTATGCGGAGACGAAAAAACGCGCCAAACAGATCGCCCTTGTCTCCGAAAGCCGCTATATGCCGCCATGGAAAGCCGACCCGAAATCCGGCTCTTACCATGATGAGCGTGTCTTGACAGCGGAACAGATCAAAACCCTGAAAGCGTGGGCGGACTCCGGCGCACCCGAAGGCAACGCCTCCGAAACGCCCAAACTTCCCAAATTCACGCAGGGTTGGACACTCGGCACGCCCGATCTCGTTCTGGAACCCGGTGAAGAATACGCACTCGGCGCAGAAGGCAAAGATGTGTATCGCAATTTTGTCATTCCGACAACCTATGCCGAAGACAAATATGTGTCCGCTGTTGAGGTGCGTCCCGGCAATCGCACTGTTGTTCACCACGTTTTGATTTTCCTCGATAACAGCGGTCAAGGCAGAAAACTGGACGCCAAAAACACCGAACTCGGCTATGAGACCTTCGGCGGTGTTGGGTTCACGCCTTCGGGCAGTCTTGGCGGATGGGCACCCGGCAATCTGCCGCGCTTTATGCCGGATGGCGTCGGGCAGCTTCTGCCCAAAGGCACGGACGTGATTCTCCAAGTGCATTATCACAAGAGCGGCAAAGCGGAGAAAGATAAGAGCAAAATCGGGCTGTATTTCAGCAAAAAGCCGATTGATAAACTGATGCGCGTGATGCCCGTCGCTTATCTTCCGCTCCGTATCCCCGCGAACGAAGCCAACTATCGAACCCAGTCGGCGTTTCCGGTCTTGGACAATGTGACTGTCCATAGCATCACCCCGCATATGCACCTGCTCGGCAAAGAGATGACCGTCACAGCGGAAATGAAAGACGGAACCAAAACGTCGCTTGTTCGGGTTCCCGATTGGGACTTCAACTGGCAGACCACCTATGCCCTCAAAGAGCCGCTCAAAGTCCCGCAAGGCTCGAAAATCGCGATGACCGCCCGCTATGACAATACGCCGAGCAATCCGCGTAACCCAAGCAGCCCGCCCAAACCCGTTCGTTGGGGCGAAGAGACCACCGATGAAATGTGTATCGCGTTCGTCGGCTATACCGTAGACAGTGAGCATCTCACCAAGGGAATTGTCGCCGAAGACGCGATTGACTTCGGCTCGCGGCGCGGGGCAAATGCGGCAGGTCGCGGCGGCGGAATGATGCAGCGTGTTCTCAAGCGATTCGACGCAAACAACAACGGCAAACTCGACCCCGACGAGATGAAAAAGGCGATGGAAGCCGCCAAAGAGTTCATGGGAACCAGTTCCACTGGCAAACCGTGACGAGAGAGCAGGGGACAAGACGATGCAAGAGAGGTTTTAGGGATTAGGTTCGGGTACGTTCCTGTACCCGACTCTTGCAAGAGGTCTATTGTTGCTGTCCAAATCTTGTT
>CAZPZP010000358.1:0-5083 GCA_964591025.1 uncultured Chthonomonadaceae bacterium | reverse complement strand
CGTCAGGGATTTGGATAAGGATTTCACGCTCATTATCAGTAAGCCTACGAACAAATTGTCTCATGGCATACCACGTCGCTAAATATATTGGCAATGAACCTAACAATCCGCCTATAAGCGGAGCCAATGGAGGCAAAATAACCTTCACCGACGGAATTCTAAAAGCGACACAGGCTGTTAGCGCAATTCCTATGAAACCAGAAATCAAAGCGTATTTCATGCGAAGCGAAAACCATCTATTGAGAAGTCGTTTGACCTGCTCATCTTCAGTTATTGTCTCATCGGGCATAGTTGGTATCTCCAATATGAGAAATGTTCGACATATCGCAACGGGTTTCCTGCATCACCTTCCCCCTCACCCCAACCCTCTCCCCTTACCGTTCGTTCCTCACTGGGGCGATGGAGTCAATCCGCGTGACAAGACTCCAAAGGGAAAGGTTCCCCCCAGAATTGGGGGGTTAGAGGGGCTTCGGGGATGAGGGGAAACGCCAAAATCGGGTATACTCATTATCATACTCGCCGCGACAGCGATACTGTGCTCAGTATTGTCCTACTTTCCTGTCATGATCAGTCCATCGCTTGGCGGTATTGCTTTGCCGATAATTGTATAAAGATTATCGGTGACCATGATTGCTCTGTCGGAAGCAGGGAGAGAGAGATCGCTCACCGTTTTCCTACCATTGCTCGCTGTGAATATCATTCTGAACGGTGGAAAAGCGTTCGCGGCGACCTTTGAGACAAAAACGATGCTCGGGTTTTCAACATTGGTTTCGCTTTAGAACTTGCTTTTGAGGAGCGTTTGTGTCCTATTTTTATTGAGTCAGTTCGGTTGCGGGTTTCGCCGAGAAAGTATCGCTATCCCGATTTGATGGCATTGTACGGTACACCGATCACGGACGGCGAAAAACCTCCTGCTTTGCTAAATCCTGCGCTTGCTGTCGAAGTGCTTTCCGCCTCAACCGAATATACCGATTCGACAAAAAAACTCGCGGAGTATGCGACGGTCTCCTCGTTGAAAGATTACCTGATGGTGGCTCAAGGTGAATATTTTGTAACACACTGCGTCAAGCAAAGCGAACGTCAGTGGGTGGTCACGCAATACGCTGACCCTGCCGACATTATTACGCTCGATTCGCTCAGCGTCAGTATTTCTCTCGCGCAGATTTACCGCAAGATGGCGTTCGCGCTTCCGTCTGCCGAAGAATAAATCACGATGGTTCGGCGAAGATATTGACCAAAACCGAACTAGGAGGAGGAAACCCATCGAACGCGCCGTCGCCGTTGAGCGTGTGGAAAGTATAAGGTGCGTATTCCGAAAGTTGGTTGGCGACCTGTTCCGCCGTCCAGCCCAATTTTGGCGCGATATGCGGATGGTATTCGTAGAGAATACCCGGATTTTGAGACGCAATTACCGACTTCGCGCCGGAAATCGCCTGCGGCTCATAACCCTCGACATCGAACTTCAGGAACGATGCCTGCCCGATGATTCCCTCAGCATGAAGCGTATCCAGCGTGCGAACCGGAACCCGCAATTCCTGCCAGTCGTCTATTCCCTCGCGCTTTGTGAGAGACGCCGCCTCAGAGTGACCGGGGCGAGTATAGAACGCGAGTTCGCTGTCGGTATCGCCGACTGCTCCGCAAAACAGCCGTACATTCTGCAATCCATTGAGAGCAAACGTCGCCGCCGCACATCGCGCTGTCTCCGGCATCGGCTCGAACGCAATCACATTCCGACCCTTCGGCAGATTCTTCGCCACCGTCGCCGCGACAACCCCGATATTTGTGCCGATGTCGAGATAATCGCCGTCCCGCTTGCCGATTTGTTCGATCAGAAACCGCGTCAGAGTCTCCTCAGTCTGCTCGAATGTGGCACAAATCGCCGCATACGAATCACTGACTTTCCCGCAATAACGAATGCCATCCGGCGTGGTTCCAACAAAGTAGGGTTTGCGAGCAAAACGGCACAGCGAGCGATGCAGCTTCTGCGGCAGATACCCGCCCGTCCTCTTGGAACGCGCCCGCAGTATCCGCCACAGCCAGCCATAATTTCCGACCTGCGGCGACAATTCCTGCCATGCCCGCGCAAAATCGTCCGTATTCCAAAGCCGAACTTCCGACATACTGCCTCACTTGATTTCGCCGTAGAACTTCCAATTGGGAACAAAATCCTTCGGCAAGGTTTGATTCATCAACGCCGCCCGCACGATCTCAATCGGGATACTGTTTTGCTTGAGCAGGGCATCATGGAACGCCTTGTCCGTCATTTTGCCGGTTTCGACCAGTTCACGCCGCAGGGCAGTAATTTGCAAGCCGCCTAATAAGTATGCCGCCTGATACAACGGTGGATATGCCCCGCTCAAAGACCGCCGAACTTCCGCCTCCGCACTGGCAGGTTCATGCCCGACCTTCTCAATAAGGAGTTTGATGCACTCCTGCGCCGTCATTTTCTCGGTATGAAATCCCAACGAAAAAATAATGCGGGCGCAGCGGTGCATTCGCCAAAACAGCATTCCGACTCGATTTTCGGCACTTTTCGCGAAGCCCTTATCCCACAGCAGCAATTCCCAATGCAACGCCCAGCCTTCGATAAAGAACGGCGTCTCGAACAGGCGGCGATACGGGCGATACCGCTCCGCCATAAACAACTGCAAATGATGACCGGGAATCAGTTCGTGATGAACAGTCGCCCGCGCAAAATGCAGATTGTTGCTCCTCAGACTCATCAACTTCTCATCCTGCGTCATCGTGTCTGTCGGGAACGAGACTTGAATGGTTTCGCCGCCAAGAAAATACGGGTTTGTGCGCTGTGCCTCTTTGGGCATCATCTCCATTCGCCACGTCTCTTTGACCAGCGGCGGAACCGTGACGAGATCGTTTTTCTCAAGAAACTCTATCGCCTCTTCCGCCAACTCCTTGACCTTTTGCGGCTGTTCACCGGGCTTGACATGGAGCGTCTTGACATATTCGAGAGCCTTATGCCAATCGTCTCCAAATCCCAACTCGTGCGCCGCCTTTTTCGCCTCCGCCTGACACCACGCGAATTCTTTGTTGGCAAGAGCGATCAACTGCTCCGGCGTATACGAAATCATCTCATATTGCAGCTCGGTTAGCAACGCTTCGCGCCCGATGGGATCGCCCACAATCGCGAATTTGTCTTCCGGCTTGATGCCCGCCGCCTTCTCTCGCAGAAACTTGGTGTAGCCTTCAAGAGCGGCATTGACTTGCTTATATGGCTCCGCACACCACCACGTATACAGCGGATCGTAACTCGCATAAAACCGATTCCAGCCCTCCAATGTATCGCGCAATTCCTGAACCACCACAGCCGCCCGATTCGCTACAGTCGGCTTGGCAACGGTTTTGCCGTCTGCAATCTGCTTCTCGAAACCCTGCTGAGTCTCTTTGATGGACTTTGTCAGTTTGTCCAATGCCTTCGCCGACGTTTCCGGCTCCGACCACTTCATGAGGTGACGCGACTGCTCCGACTCGACAATGAACGGCGCGAACGGAACCAGCGGCAATATCTCGGCATCCGCCTTTGCCTTCAATTCCATTGTGCGCTGTGCATGGGCGAGATAATAACGGAAAAGGTGATAGTCCAATTTGTCATTCGGCGGCAGTTTCGCGTAATCCAATGTGAGCAGAGCCGTCTGCCAATCGCCGTAAAAACGCTCGAAGCGTTCGCGTCGTATTGTAGAGAGTTCGATGGGATACTTGCGCTCCAAAATCGCCCGATCAGACTGAAAGCGTTCCAGAATATCGCGCAGAACGCCGTTTTCTGTCGGAAATGCTTTCAGGTCGGGCGCGTCGGAAGTCTGTTTTTGAGGTTTCATAGGCGAAGCAATCAGGGGCATATTGAGTAAGGTCAACGCGCCCAAAACCAAGAACGGAAAGCAAAAATGAGATTTGCGCGTCCGAAGGACACTTGGCGGAACGCCATTGCAGACGGGTATTTTCAATGCCCGTTTTTGATGTCTCTGTGGTATCATTCTGCCCGCCATGAGTGTTTCGGAGTCCATTTCAGAACTTCTCTGGCGTGGCTGGTGTCCATGGGAGAGCGAAACGGATTGTCGGCAAAATAGGCGTTCTTATCCGCGATCCACGGCGTTTCGGGATAGTATTGATCGATCAATTCCTGTGTCGGAATCGTCAGAGTGGTGTCGTCCGCGAACAGCAAAAAGGCGTCGTTCTTCACGCCTTCCAGCGTCAGCGAGAGTTTGACCGCCTCACAGACATCGCGCAAATCCACATACGCCCAAAGTTCGTTTGCCTGATGTTTCGCGCCCTCCTGTGGGTTTGTGTTGTTGCGCCAACCTTCGTAAACATCCGATTTGGCGACATAGCCCGGACGCAGGGAAATTGTCGTCAAGCCATAGCGTTCGGTATACATCCTGCACGCCTCTTCGCCGAGATGCTTCGACAACTGATACGGCGACATCGGGTGACGCGGATAGTCGTCGGTAATCGGCAACTGCACCGCCTTTTTATGCCTGCCGACTGCCCCAAGCGCGTTGATACTCGAAAAACTGACCACACGCTGAACCGTCGTTTGTGTCGCCGCTACTAATACGTTGAGCGTTCCCATTACATTCACATCGAGAACCTTGTCATCTTCGCCTTTGCGATCATTTGCGATGGCTCCGCTGTGAACAACCGCGTCCATACCCTCCATGACGTGCTTGACGACGGCGAAATCGCGCAGATCGCCGGTCTCATGTTCGACTCCGTCGGCTCCTTTTGTGCCGTCACGGTCAAAAGTCCGCAGGGAATAGCCTGCGTCTTGGAGAACTTGGGTCAGGGCGGTTCCGATCAGTCCGGCACTGCCTGTAATCAATATCTTCATACGTGAAAAGAATTCCTTTCCGAATAGGTCTGCCCGTCTCTGCCGGAGGTTTTAAACCCCCGTCTGAAAAAACAAGCGTCTTCCAGACGCACACTGCCTCGAATTGACTCCCCTCTCCTCCGAACTTGTTCGGGTATCAGGAGAGGGGTTGGGGGTGAGGTAAAGACGCTTGCACTTTGGGGTTCCGGGTACTTTCAGTACCCGCACTCTTATTTTACTTCGCACAGCAAGGAGTCACGA
>CAZPZP010000357.1:0-5088 GCA_964591025.1 uncultured Chthonomonadaceae bacterium | reverse complement strand
AAGCCGTGTTAAATCCGCCTGCTTTTTGAGATTGGAAGACCCGCCCGCATTCTTTGCCTTAATAGTGGGTCATTTGTCACTCTCATGTAAATAATTTTGAGATTGAGCGAGAATACAGTTATTTACATGAGCAAGTCAAGTGACCCAATAGAGGCGTTCCGCCGTGCCGTGCTTCGCACTAAAAATTCATGATTGAGCCTTGGCTTAATTCTTTGATGCGCTCAAGGGTTAGCGGTTCTCCTTGAGTGTAGGGCAAAACGATGATGCCATTGACGCGGGGTGCGTCGGTAAACTCCGCCTCATAACGCTGAAACATCGCGGTGTTTTCATCTTCCAACTCGGCGATCTCTTTTCGCTGAGGCAATGGAGTTGGTTGAATTCGCTCGTTCAATGTGCGGGTTTCTCTTCGATATAGTCCTTTGAGAAACCCATCTCTTCGGGGGCGTGCAGTCGCAGCATTTTCATCGCAACATCGGGCGGCAAATGCGGTTTTGTCAGTTTCGAGACAATGATCATGATCCCAATGGCAAGCGGCACACCCCAAATCGCGGGCTGTTCCATCAGGGTTCGCACGATAGGGCTGACTTCCCACGTCAGAATTTTTTTGTCCAGCAACATCGAGAGGACAATAGCGACGAGCGAGCAGGTTCCGCCCGTCAGCATTCCAATCGCCGCGCCGTATTTGGTCAGTCCACGCCACCATGACCCGATCAGGAGCAGAGGAAAATACGACGCGGCAGCAATGGCAAACGCCCACCCGACCATCATATTGATATCGAACGATTCGACGAGCAAGCCCAAGACCATCGCCGCCGCGCCGAACCCAACCGCCGCAAACTTGAACGCCTTCAATCGAGATTCCGGTGAGGCGTTGGGGCGCAGGATTTTGCCGTAAATATCGTGCGCCATCGCCCCCGACATCGAAACCAGCAGCCCCGAAAACGTTGACATAAACGCCGCGAACGCCCCTGCACTCGTAATGCCGCTCAGAATTTGCCCCAGCAGTTTGTTCTCCAAGACAGTCGGCAATTTGATCACGACGCTGTCTGTTGTGTTGTTGGCGTAGAGTTCCGGCAGGAGACTGCGCCCCAGCGTTCCCCACATCGGAGTAAACACATAGAAACAGCCGAGCATGATCATAACGAGCATGGCAGTGCGTTTGGCGGAGCGTCCATCGGGATTGGTATAGAATCGAACGAGAATATGCGGCAGCCCGGCAGTGCCGCACACCAGCGCAATAATCAGCGAATAGGTATAGAGGAGAGGGTAGCCGTGTTTGCTTGTCAGCGTGCCGAACGGGTTGCTCCACGTTTTGTTGTTGGGCGCGTTGGGGAAATAGCCGCCCGGAGCCAGAGTCGCTTTTGCCGCCGTCTCAAACTCGATTTTGGGGGCGGTCTTGATCGCTTTGCTGTCCTTGAAGATCGGCATTCCCGCTTTGGTCACACCGAACGGATGAATCGCCCATGCGTCACTGGGTTTTGCCGTCGCTGGAAAGGTCACCACTCCGAGATTGCCCATTCTTGTCTCAGGGGCGTGGGCTTTTCCTCTGGGTAATGGTGAGTCAAATACCGTGCCGATTTCCCCCCATTTTGTGACGGCATCGGCGGGCATTTTGTCCTCGCCCGGCAACGGTTTGCGACTTGGCGAGGCTTTGGCAATCGTTGCGCCATCGGGGAAAGTGATGAGCGTATCACTGAGCGATGAGAAAGCAACGGCATTGGCGGGGGCATCTTTTGCGCCCTTGAAATTCAGCGTCGTCTCTTTGGTGATGCGAGGCACATCGGCGGGATTGGCGCGGTTCTCTATCAACTTGGTGGAATAGCCGCCATAAACCGTCATTAGAACAAACAGAGGCGCGGAGATCGCAAAGAGTTTTGCCCAATACTGGAATGCCTGAACAACCGTAATCCCTTTCATGCCGCCGAGTGCCACATTGAAGGTGATAACGGCTCCGACAACCAGAATCCCAATGCTGTAATGCCAGCCCATGATCGCCGACATTGTGACGCCCGCGCCCTTCATCTGCGGCATGGTATAGAACAAGCCGATGAAGAGAACGAAGGTCACGGCGATTTTGCGGAAGAGCGGGCTGTCGAATCGTCCCTCGGCAAAGTCGGGAATGGTATAGGCTCCGAAGCGGCGCAACGGTCCCGCGATGAAGAGCAGGAGGAAGAGATAGCCCGTCGCATAGCCGACCGGATACCAGAGCGCGTCATAGCCTGTCCGCATCAGCATACCGGCGATGCCCATAAACGACGCAGCAGACAGATATTCACCCGAAATCGCCGAGGCGTTCCAGAACACACCGACAGACCGACCCGCTACAAAAAAGTCGGAGGCGGTTTGAGAGGCACGAGTCGCCGCAATACCAATCCAGACGGTGGCGACAATGATCAGGATAACAAAAATCAGAGGGATATACGAAGAATTCATAATTTGCCCCTCTCATCAACCCCACCCCGACCCTCCCCTTCGTAAGGGGAGGGAGTATGAGATTCCCCCTCCTTGCGAAGGAGGGGATTAGGGGGTGGTTCGCCCAAGACAGTGCGCCAATCGGAGCATTCCTCTTCGATACGGTTGGACTCGCGAATAAAATACGCCGCAAGGAGACACGCCAGCGGAAAGAACAGCACACCGAGAAAAAGCCATGTCGCCGTGAAGCCGAGAATCGGAGTTGCGGCAATTTCGGGCAAAAAGTGATTGAACAGCGGCACACCAAAAATTACGACGATGAAGACCGCCGCGACCCGCAGACTGAGCAGAGATTGGCGGCGCATCACGGCATGAGCAAGCCGTTCATGGTCGGCAGAGGATAGTTGTGAGAGATGGGACGAATTCTTAGGCATAAACTGTGGCGACTCCTCGACGAGTTTGTCGGGTAGTTTCGCCATCGCTTGCTCAAAACCCTTCCTGAATAGAAAACAGGGGACAGGGGACAGGGGGAGCAAAAACCAATGCAGTGATCCACGAAACACACGAAAAACAGTAGACCTCTTGCAAGAGTCGGGTACAAGAACGTACCCGACTCAAAAACAGCCGTCCTACGGACGAAATTCCCCTGCCCTTCGAGTGCGAAGCACGGCACGGCGGAACGCCCCCGTCAGAAGAATTTATTCTGCTGTACTGATGCAAGAGGTCTATTGTGTGTGCGTTTCCAATGCCTTTTTGCGGCATTTGCTCTGTTACGATTCGTCGTTTGACGGTAGAGAGGCAATCCGATTCAGAAAAGCAACAGGGTCAAGAATCGTCAGCATGGGAAAACGCACCCGAAAGTCCTGCCCTTCCGCTCTGCTCTCGTCCATCAGGTCGAGCAGGTCATTGTCCCGGCTAACGATATAATCTGCTCTCGTAACAATCGCTAAATTCAGATATGGCTCATCTTGTGGGTCGCGCTCGTAACGAAATCTCTCAGGCACGTCTTTGATGAGAACCGCGTAACAGTTCACTCTTGTGGGAATCTTTGCTGTGAGGCTGACGTAGACTAATAGACAAATCAGATAGACTCCGGACGTTTGTGCGTCCGAAGGACGCTTGGCGGCACGCCATTTCAGACAGGGGTTTTCAACCCCTGCGCTGGCGAATGTACGGAGTTTAAGCGATTTCTCTATAAGGGCAGTGAACTTCTTCAATCCTACGTCAACGCCGACGTGTTCAGAGGAAGGAGGCAGCGGCTCTATTTCCATCTCGACAGCAAAACAGACGAACCATTTGTCATTCTGTCGTCTCACCGTACAAGTTTTCACCCTGCCTTCAATGGCACGATGCACAATGGCTTTAACCGTTCCAATTTTGCTGAGATAAACAGATTGTTCTTCCCTCTTAAACCCGGCTTTCGGACAGGTAAATATCGAAGCGATATTCCGTATGAATTCGGAAAGCGAGGGCGGACGCTATTCTGCCTGTGGATTACGCTATCGTCCTCATCTGGTCGTTCCGCCGTCCTCAGAGTATTTGGGCATCTGTCTCTGGAATATCCAAGAAACCGTTGAGGGGCATTCTCCGCGAAATGGGTGGGGTCATCACTTCTACGAGCAAGCCGAACCCACACCGCTCCTTGCTTCACTTTTCACTGTTTTATGCGGTGTTAACGCATTTGTGGCTCATTGCGAGGTATTTCCCTCTTCTCATGGACGCATCAATTGCTTGTCGGTTCAGTGACGTTTGCCTATTTTTCCAAGCCGTTGGGAACACCGTTGGGAAATTCCGCTTTGATTGCCTGTTTGATCCTCTCAATACGGTTGTCGGGATTCGGGTGCGTGCTGAAAAATTCGGGTGTACCACCTTTTCCCCCGGCGGAACGTAAAACTTCCATCACACCGACCATCGCACGCGGATCGTATCCGGCTTGCGCCATAAATCGCACGCCGAGCCTGTCCGATTCGAGTTCGTCGTCGCGCCCGTATTTCATGTTGACCAAACTGCTGACGGCTTGCGCGATCATGGCACTGCGCGGGTCGTCGCTGCCAACGGCAATGCCCCCGATAATTCCCTGCGAAAGCTGCTGCTTTGCCAATTGCTGCGCTCCATGCCGAGCGATTACGTGACCGATTTCATGCCCGATGGTTCCGGCGAGTTCTCCGGGCGTCCGCAGTTTCTTGGCAAGTGCCGTTGTGACACAAATTTGTCCGCCGGGCAGTGCGAACGCATTGATCGTCTTTGTATCTTCCAACAAATGAAACTCGAATTTATAGGGACTTTTTCCGGCGTCGGATTTGGCGACAATACGATTGCCGATAGTGTCCACTAAATTCTGCGCCTGTTGACTTCGCGCCTGACCACCAAATTGCTGAATCAACTGCGGTGCGGCACGCAAACCGAGCGCGATCTCCTCGCTTGCATCCAGACTCACTCGCTGTGTTTTGCCCGTCACCGGATTTTTTTGCCCCGACGAAAAATACATAAAGATGGCTCCCAATGCCATCACCACGCCGATAATGGCGCGTATCCCTAAGCCTCCACCTCGTTGTCCCATCTCATTCTCCTTAAAGGCGGAGGCAACACGCCGCCCTTACTCAAGCCCAACCCGCCGACGTAACTGTTGAGGGGTGTAGTAGTCAACTGCCAAAATTGCCCTCTGCCCTTCTCCTT
>CAZPZP010000356.1:0-5104 GCA_964591025.1 uncultured Chthonomonadaceae bacterium | reverse complement strand
ATTCCAGCCATATTGAGAAGAATGATAATAATACCGATTTGATGATCTTCCATTATCAAAACAGCCATGCTTAGGCCATGGTTTGCCTAACGATTCGAACCAAACGGAACCTCCATTATGGCGCACAAAGAAAACTTCCGCTCCGCATATTGGGCATCGTGTCGGTCTACAGAAGTCATCCTGATAATAATGCCATCTGTAGGAGTTGGCATCGATAGAATAATAGCTTAATGCATGATGGTAGCGGTTTCCACCACGCCAGCCGCCTGAACTTCTACCAGAATGTCCATCTCCTCCCCAACCACAACTACAACCCGGCGGGTGATTCCACGCATTGCACATTTTCTACCCTCAGAGTATTGTGAATTTGCCCGAATAAGTTGGGTATGTTTCTTCATCACTCAGCAACTTTCCTTGCTTCCGGCAAAACTTTTTGCGTAACTCCAAAATAGCCGCAGAACTCTAAAGACGATAATAGGGTTTCGTTGAGATATTTTGTGTTAGCCTATAGGTGTGCTGTTTTTGGCTCGTGGATTTTGTTCTCCGGCAAATAGATTTGCACTTTTTCTATTTGAAATTTCTCCAAAACCAATTGGATTTATCCATTTTCCAATTCCGTTTTTTGCTCAGTCAAGTGGATTTTTCTCTCCAGCAATTGACTGCAAAGAAATTTCTGAGGGAAAGAATACAGCGATAAGACAAGGAAAGTGTAGAGCAACACACGGCAAACTCTGTGCTTTTCGGCGGCTTAACGGATGACGTTTAGGACAGAGCCATCGGCAAGGCGGTAGATATAGAAATCCGAGTCGATGCTGAAAATATCGCGGATGCCTCGACTTTCGGCAACCGCCATCAGCGACGCATCGGCTAAAGAATAGAACAGAATTAGTCTTACAGTTATAATCTTCGACACGGCTCAATTGTTCTCCTTCTTGACCGGCAAGTATTTTTGCTATATCGCGAAAAAAATTCCGTGTCCGCTTTTGCTGATGCGGTGCGGTATAATTTCGTGTGGGCGGTGCGGAATGCGGGATAGGTCACCGTTAACATGGATCGCGTTATATTGGATTTTTGCCGCGTTCAAATAGATTTTGTTCTCAGTCACATGGATTTTCGTTTCTTCTACGTGACTTTGGAGAAAAACCAATTGGATTTGTCCATTTTCCCATTCGGTTTTTTGCACAATCAATTGGATTTTTCTCTCCAGCAATTGACTACGGAGAAATTTCAGAGGAAACGAACCACGGAGAACACGGCGACAAGGCAATTAGGGGACGAGAAATTAGGGGCGAGGAATCAAAATCCGAAACCCTTCCTGCGTGAAATGATGATCGTTCGTCAGAATTTCGGTGATGTCCTCATCGCGCATCGTGTTCATCGAAATGCAATCTACGAGGCTGTATTCTTTGTCCAGACGGTTGGCGTATAACTCCATGCCGCGCTGAAACGACGCGGACGTTTGCGGACTGATGGTGACATCGGGTTCGTTCCGCAAAATACGGACAGTCTCCACCGCTCGCTGACGCCAATAACTTCCACGTCCTGACAGAGATGTCAAGAATTCCGTGAGGACTTCCTCAGTGGTCACCAGATGCACTCTTCCCAAACTGGCTTTTGCGCGTTTTGTCGCGGGATGCCATTGGTCACTTGGGACTGCCATCGCCACCCAATAAAAGTTGTCTGCAAAAACCCGCTTCATCGTTTCGGTGTCCCATACACATAATGATCCAACTGATCGCACATATCGGCGGGGATTTTCGCCAATTCTTCTGCCGGGACACTGGCAGCCAGCGCATCCAACTTCTCATCCAGAGTGCGCGTATCCTCTGTCATTGCCGGAACTGTTTCTTCCGGCAGAATCGTCAGACGCATCCGGCGCGTCATGAATTGCGTTGCCTGTGCCGCAATCTGTTCCCAAGTGCCTTCAATCTCAAATGTATGGTTCAGCATTGTCTCTCTCCTTCGAGTCGGTATGCGTCATTCCGTGAAGCCCAACTTGCGGAACTTGGCGTCCATCATCTCGGCAAAGTTTTGTTCTACCGGATCAGCAGAAGGCGCGGCGTTCGGCTTCTCGAACGTCGTAGATTCCAACCGCTCAAAAAAGGCATCTAATTGTGTCTGTAACGCCGCTTGATCGGCTTGCTCGGAGGAGACACGCTTGAGGGCTTCGGAAGAAATCTCGACGCGATCTCCCTGCTTCAAGTTCATCTGCTCCATTATCTCTTTGGGCAGAGCAAATTGCAGGTGATTGGATTGCAGTTCAGCAGTCAATACAGGCATGAAATTGTCCTTTCTGAAAAATAGTTTGTTTCACAGTTTGCCCGCACGATGTTTTTCCCTCAAAAGTTCGCCCAGTTTGCGTCCATTATACTCTGAAACCCGTGAACCTTCAGGAAACTTCTCGCGGCTGTCAATACACCCGATGAAATCTTTGAGGAAGTCTGCCATTGTCCCGCCTTCGACGGCTGGATCAGGCGGTTCCGGGATCAAAAACAGTCCGCGCAAACTGTCCAACACCAGCAATTCGGGTTCTGTTCCCTGTTGTTGGGCGCGGTCTTGAATGGCGTCTTCAAGTTCTGGTGTGAGGGTAACCGTGATCATCTTCTGTCTCCTCGAAAGGTCTTCGGGCAATAACCCTGTTCTCTGCAAAAATTATATCATGATTCCGCCCAAGAAGGAAAGAAAACTGTGCAGAAAATCAGAGGCGCAACCCTACACACCAAAACCGAACCTTCCAAAAATAACAGCATCAACTTTGAGGGAGGTTTGTTTCGTTATGTCCGATCAGGATTTTCTGCCCGACAAAGACAAGGACGTCGTGCTATGGGTCACGCGGTTCGTCCTTGTCGCCACTGCCAACTGCACGACGGTTGCCATTCCGACGGCAACGCTCGGCACGCTCACCGCGACTAATACCACGTTCAACAACAGCATTCTGCTCGTCGAAACCAAAAAGGCGGAACTCAAGGCGGCGGTCAAACAGAAGAACGAAAATCGCAAGGCAATCAGCACCCAAACCCGTACCCTCAACCGCTTTGTGCAGGGACGCACCGAAGTCAGCGACTCGGTCAAACTCCAACTCGGCTTGAAAGTCCGTCCCGTCAAGTCCAAGCCCGTCATGCCCGAACTGCCGGAGAAGTTTGCCGCGTCTGGCGATTCGAGTGGCGTCAACTTCATTTCATGGAAGGCGGGAGCCAACAAAGGCGGAACCCTCTATGAAGTCTGGTACTGTGAGGGAGTGAGCGGGGAATGGCAACTGCTGACGACTGCGACGACCCTGCGCTATCAACACCAAGGCGTAACGCCGGGCGTGCAGTATCTCTACAGAGTGCGGGCGAAACGCTCCGACAGGTTCAGCAATTTCAGCGCAGCCGCCGTCGTCTATCCTGCCCAAACTGCCGCGCCAACCCTGACATTGGCGAAAGCGGCGTGACAATTCGGAACCACGGAGGCACAGAGAGAACACGGCGATAAGGCAATTAGGGGACGAGAAATTAGGGGCGAGGAATCAAAATCCGAAACCCTTCCTGCGTGAAATGATGATCGTTCGTCAGAATTTCGGTGATGTCCTCATCGCGCATCGTGTTCATCGAAATGCAATCTACGAGGCTGTATTCTTTGTCCAGACGGTTGGCGTATAACTCCATGCCGCGCTGAAACGACGCGGACGTTTGCGGACTGATGGTGACATCGGGTTCGTTCCGCAAAATACGGACAGTCTCCACCGCTCGCTGACGCCAATAACTTCCACGTCCTGACAGAGATGTCAAGAATTCCGTGAGGACTTCCTCAGTGGTCACCAGATGCACTCTTCCCAAACTGGCTTTTGCGCGTTTTGTCGCGGGATGCCATTGGTCACTTGGGACTGCCATCGCCACCCAATAAAAGTTGTCTGCAAAAACCCGCTTCATCGTTTCGGTGTCCCATACACATAATGATCCAACTGATCGCACATATCGGCGGGGATTTTCGCCAATTCTTCTGCCGGGACACTGGCAGCCAGCGCATCCAACTTCTCATCCAGAGTGCGCGTATCCTCTGTCATTGCCGGAACTGTTTCTTCCGGCAGAATCGTCAGACGCATCCGGCGCGTCATGAATTGCGTTGCCTGTGCCGCAATCTGTTCCCAAGTGCCTTCAATCTCAAATGTATGGTTCAGCATTGTCTCTCTCCTTCGAGTCGGTATGCGTCATTCCGTGAAGCCCAACTTGCGGAACTTGGCGTCCATCATCTCGGCAAAGTTTTGTTCTACCGGATCAGCAGAAGGCGCGGCGTTCGGCTTCTCGAACGTCGTAGATTCCAACCGCTCAAAAAAGGCATCTAATTGTGTCTGTAACGCCGCTTGATCGGCTTGCTCGGAGGAGACACGCTTGAGGGCTTCGGAAGAAATCTCGACGCGATCTCCCTGCTTCAAGTTCATCTGCTCCATTATCTCTTTGGGCAGAGCAAATTGCAGGTGATTGGATTGCAGTTCAGCAGTCAATACAGGCATGAAATTGTCCTTTCTGAAAAATAGTTTGTTTCACAGTTTGCCCGCACGATGTTTTTCCCTCAAAAGTTCGCCCAGTTTGCGTCCATTATACTCTGAAACCCGTGAACCTTCAGGAAACTTCTCGCGGCTGTCAATACACCCGATGAAATCTTTGAGGAAATCCGTCACTTGTTGGGTCGGTTACACTTCATTCCTCCCGCTGAGCCGACCCATTATTTGCTGTGGTCACTCTGGCGACGGGTTCACCAAACCCTTGCCAAATTTTATCATTAGAAGAAGCGAAAACAGACCTTGCCATTTCTACAACTGTAGTATTAGGCATTGGTAAGGCGCATTCTGTTTATTCTTTGTGCCGAACATACGCGAACACAATCTATAAATCTTGTCCTAACTTACTACCTCATGTTACGCACCGGAGGTTTTAAACCCCCGTATGGAAAAAACAAGCGTCTTTCAGACGCGAAGACTTTTCGATTTGGAGGAATTGTGCGTCTGAAAGACGCTTGTACTTTCTTGGCGGGTACTTTCAGTACCCGCTGCGAGAGGTGAGTTACTACTAACTCACCTTACGCAGAGGCACAGGCTCCTTTGAGAACTTGAAGTTCCCGGTAA